>JBIJCR010000164.1:0-2939 GCA_044344595.1 Terrimicrobiaceae bacterium | reverse complement strand
ACTTCATGAAAGCACGAATGGCGGTGGGAGCAGTGTAGAGGATCGTAACGCCGAGTTCCTCAATGATTTTCCAGAAGCGATCAGGCTCGGGCCAGTTCGGGGCCCCTTCGTAGAGAACGCAGGTGGCGCCGTTCGCAAGAGGCCCGTAAACTAGGTAGCTGTGCCCGGTGATCCAACCGACGTCGGCGGTGCACCAATAAACATCCTCCTCTTTGAGATCGAAAATGTATTTGCTCGTGGCTGTCGTGCCGGTCATGTAGCCGCCGGTCGTATGGAGAATTCCCTTCGGTTTCCCTGTCGAGCCACTTGTATAAAGGATGAAGAGCGGGTGTTCACTATCAAGGGGGATGGCCGGGCAATTCGCATCGACATATTCGGCTTCACTATGCCACCAGACATCGCGACCCTCTTCGATGTGGACATCCATTGTGGTGCGCTTGGCAACGATGACGCGTTTGACCTCGGTGTTTCCCTGAAGTGCATGGTCGACATTCTGCTTCAGCGTGACGCACTGCCCACGGCGGTAACCGGCATCTGCTGTGACGACGACTTTCGCACCGCTATCGGCAAGGCGGTCCTTGATGCTCTCGCTGCTGAATCCACCGAAGACAACCGTGTGAACAGCTCCAATGCGGGCGCAGGCCAGCATAGCGATGACGGCCTCTGGGATGAGAGGCATGTAGATTAAAACACGGTCGCCTTTTTTAACTCCATTGCGTTTGAGGATATTTCCGAAGATGCAGACTTCGCGGTGGAGTTGGTGGTAAGTAAGCGTACGGCGCTCACCGGGTTCGCCCTCCCAAATAATGGCCGCCTTGTTGCGGCGAGGTCCATTAAGATGACGATCGAGGCAGTTTTCTGCGGCGTTTAATTGTCCCCCGACGAACCACTCTGCGAAGGGAGATTTCCAATTTAGAACTTTTTTCCATTTTTTTTGCCATACAAGTTCTGACGCCTCGTGCGCCCAGAATTTCTCGGGATTTTTGAGGGAAGCCGCGTGAAGTTTTTTGTAATCGGCGAAACTTTTGACTTTGGCTTTTTTTGAGAAAGCGGCGGCGGGTTTAAAAATGCGTTTTTCTTGCAGGTGGGATTCGATGTTTTGACTCATACGGCGGGGGGAAAATTAAGCCAGATTGAACCGGATTTGGCAACACAGCATCGAAATTCGCTTCTTGCCAAAAAGGGATGTTCAGCGGGTAGTGTGGGATTGTGTTTCAAGTGATCTTCAATCGAATTAGCGCGGGAGAAATGGCAGCTCTGCCAAAGGATTTGCAGTTGGACCTGCTTGCGGAATTTCAGTTCTTGCCAGGGGATTTGGAGGCTGCGGAGGATGAAAAACTTGGTAAAGTCTCAAGAGATGGTCGCTCGCTTTTGCGTTACAGAGCGAGGGATTACCGGATTTACTTTGAGAAGCATCCCGAAGGTCTTTTGATCCACCGGGTGCTTCACAAAAACACGATTCGCGACTTTCTTTTTCGCTCGAATCTCCCAATCGATGAAGAGGACGGAGAAGTCGCAAAGACGAATGATTTCTGGTCGCTCATCCATGAAGCCGAGGAGGCGCGAAAGTGAGGTTTTTTAAAGACGAGGCAGAGCGCAGGCGGGAATTCCCGGTGGTTGAAAATGGGATTTTTCTTGGCCATGCCGGGGTGACAATTCTCCCGCGTTGCGCGGCGGAGGCCATGAAGGACCATGCGGAGGCTAGTTGCCACAGGCACCAGGAATTCGGCGAGGTCTTGCGAGATGTCTCCCGCACGCGCTCGCTTTGTGCAAAACTTATAGGCGCTCATGCCGATGAAATTGCCCTGCTCGGACCGACTTCTCTTGGGTTGAGCTTGTTTGCAAATGGGCTTGATTGGCAGGTCGGTGAGGAGGTTTTGTATTATGGGGATGATTATCCCGCGAATGTGTATCCGTGGACTGCCCTCGCCTCTCGCGGTGTGGTGGCAAGAGAACTGCATCCCGAACAGCCGGGGGCAATCACTTCTGAACTCGTAGAGTCCGCACTCACACCACGAACCAAATTGGTGGCACTGGCATCGTGCCACTACCTGAGCGGTCGCCGGATCGATGTTGAAGCAATTGGCCGCATGCTCAGATCTAAGGGAATCTTATTTTCACTTGATGCCATTCAGACCCTTGGAGCCGCGCCGCTCGATGTGAAATTCGTCGATTTCCTGAGCGCCGATGCACACAAGTGGATGCTCGGGCCGATGGCGATGGGAATCGTATATGTGGCGCGTAAAAATTTTGAAAAATGCCGTCCAACATTGCTCGGTGCGTGGAATGTGAAATCCCCGGACTTTATCGCGCAGAAGGAAATCGTTTTCGAGGAAACAGCCAGGCGCTATGAGCCGGGTGTTTTGAATATCATTGGCATGTATGGAATGAAGGCCAGTCTTGAAATGCTTCTCCAGCTCGGCTTGAACAATGTGCAATCTGGCATTTTAGAAAACAGAGATTATTTGGAGGAAAGGCTGAGTGCGGAGGGCTTTGATTTCCTCTCTCCAAGAGCAGGAGATCCCATGAGGTCAGGGATTTTAACAACGCGGCATCCTTCCAAAGAAAGTGGCGCGATCTTTTCCAAGCTCGAAGCTGCTGGAATCGGTGCTTCATTGAGAAAAAGCCATTGCGGAAGGAGCTGGATCAGGTTCAGTCCGCATTTCTACAATACTATTGATGAAATGGAACGCGTGGCGGAAATAATGACACAGGATTACTATAAAGGCAAATAAATAATTTTTAGGCGCGAATAAAAGATTAGTGGCATTATTTAAAGGTGCGTGTAAAAGTCGCGCCAACAAAATGCCAAGAAGAATTTCTCATTCCAGGATGTACTCTGTCATAAAGGCCGCCGAGTGCTTTCCTTTTGGAGCATCGATCAAGGACATTCTCACCATCCCCATGATGAGGGGAACTCCAAAGAGAACGCTCCAGAG
>JBIJCR010000143.1:0-4359 GCA_044344595.1 Terrimicrobiaceae bacterium | reverse complement strand
GACCGCTTGGTCCAATCCGGACAGCTCAAGCTTAAGGGCAAAGGACGAGCCACTCGTTACGTTATTCCTTTTGAAGAAGAAGGATCAACGAGCATCCTGAGAGAGGAGGCAGACTCCCCAACAGGCGATACACCATGGCTGTCTCCCGAAGGGCGCCGTATCCGTTATTTGGTTCAGAGGCCTCGTACTGAGCGCATTCCAGTCGGATACAAATCCGATTTTTTGGATACGTATCAACCGAATCGCACATTTTACTTGTCTGCCGAAACGCGGGACGAACTGGCGCGATTTGGATATGTAGGCGCGGAAAAATTGCCCCCTGGCACGTATTTGAGGCAAGTTTTGCAGCGCCTTTTAATCGACCTGTCTTGGAATTCGAGCCGGCTTGAGGGGAATACCTACTCGTTGCTTGAGGCTGAACGCCTGCTCCAACTCGGTGAGGCCGCGAAGGGGCACAAATCTGAAGAGACGCAAATGATCCTGAATCATAAAGCGGCACTTGAGATGCTCTCCGACGCCCCTGCCAGTGTGGGATTCAATAGCCATACAATCTGCAATCTTCATGCGCTGCTTGCCGATAATCTGATCCGTGATCCGGCATCATGTGGATGCGTCCGCTCTCGTCCTGTTGGCATAAGCGGAACGGTTTTCCACCCGCTGCCCGTCCCGGAACTGATTGAGGAAAAATTCGAGCAGATTTTATGGGTCGCGAATGAAATCGAGAATCCCTACGAGCAAGCTTTTTTTGTGATGGTGCACTTGCCCTATTTGCAACCATTTGAAGATGTGAATAAGAGGGTTTCACGCCTCGCTGCCAACATTCCGATGATTCGCAATAATCTCTGCCCCCTCTCGTTTACAGGAGTTGAGCAAAAAGACTACATCGGGGGTCTGCTTGGTGTCTATGAACTCAACTGCATCGAGTATCTGCGCGATGTTTTCGTGTGGGCCTACAAAAGCTCGGCAAACCAATATGTTGGCGTCAAGGAAGCCATGGCTTCGCCGGACCCATTTCGCTTAAAATACAGAAATGAGATGACCCGCTTCGTTGGCGAAATTGCGCGCAAACAAATGGACCGACTGCAAGCACAGGAGTGGATCGCCGCAGAGGCCGAAAAATCCTTGCCAAAAGCTGATAGGGAGCGCTTTCAAGAAGTCATACGCATCGAATTGGATAGTTTGCATTCAGGCAATATTGCGAGACATCGCCTGCGCTTGTCAGAATTCGAATCTTGGAAAAATAGCTGGAAATAATCTCAAAGCCTAGCGGCGAGGCGCGTATTGACGCCTTGAGCAATATATTTTCTTCAGGCTTGAGATGCTCAGGCGCTGTGCTTGGCATGCCAATCTTTGTAGGCAAAAGGCGAGATTTCGGAGGGTTTGATTTCACTGCGGCCACCCCAAAAGACGTTTGTGTAGGATAAAGGGATACCAGCTTCGACAAGGTGAGCATCGATGGCGGCTTTGAATTGCATGACGCGGTCTTTCTCCGTGCCGTGGGAGACAGCCATGATGTTCACATTGTTGAACTCGGGTCCACCTTCGCGCCAGTAGCAATGCGTGAGACATTCGTGGCGGCCGATCTGTGCGCCGGCCTCTTCTTCCCTTCCGGCGGGAACGGCCCAATGGAAAAGGGCATTGAATCGAGTCACACGCACCCCGGTCTGCGAGGGTTTGACATGTTCCAAGAAGGTGGAAAAACGGCCCAGCAGCTTGCGTTGCTGGAGAGATTCGGCGACGGCGTAGAATTCATCAAGACTTACGCCTGCTTCTTCGGCGCGGGAGTCCCAAGCGGGTTCGCGGATCTCTGTGGGGGCAAATTCGCGTTTGAGCGTCATGAGAACGCGCCATTCGTGGTCCGTGAGATGCACGACGCCTGTTTTAAGCATGCGGGCGGAGCCTTCGGATTTGTCGCCGGGTTCGATGGTCTTGCGGCGCACGTGGCCGACACCAAGAGCAAAGATGCCCTTAGCTGGCATGAGGCGATAGGCCTCTGCACCCGTGAGACTCATTAGAAGGCGACAATGCTCATCGAGCGACTGCCCCGCGGGCACCTTTAAAGTCGTCCAGAGTTTGTAGGCTTCGCCGGGGATTTTGGCATCCGTCGAGCGGATAACGACATGGCCGGAGAAGGGATCCTCGCGAAACATGAATTCAAAGGCGGAATCGAGTTTTTCGGCAGGAACTTTCCACGCCACGAGGGCACCCTCTGCGAGATTGGTAGCAAGAAGTGTTTGGCGAACGCGGCGTATCGTTCCCGCCTCAACCATGGCGCGGATGCGTTCGAGAACGGTCGGCAGGTCAACGCCGCTGAGTCGCGAAATTTCCAGAAATGGCTCCCGGGGAAAGCCAGAAATTTTGTCTTCGGAAACGGCAAGGATGCGGGCGTTGACGGGGTCGTGGTGCTCGGTCGGAATCATTTGAAAGCGGGGATGATTGCCGCAGGCTATGAGCTTCTGCAAGGCAGGATGTTTTTTTGGCGGGCGGCTTCTTGCAATCAATCGCACGGACGCTATGGTTGCGGGCTCATTTTTTAAACGAACATGAAAAGTATCCTAGACTCGGCCCGTGTGGAGAAAATTGACTTTAGCAACGACGAGGTGGCGCGCTACTCGCGGCATCTCATCATGCCCGAGGTCACTCTGGAGGGGCAAAAACGTCTCAAGGCCTCAAAAGTTCTCTGCATCGGAACTGGCGGACTGGGTTCACCGATCGCACTCTACCTCGCAGCGGCTGGCGTTGGCACGCTTGGACTCGTGGATTTCGATGTCGTAGACTACTCGAACCTGCAGCGCCAAATTTTGCACGGAACGAAAGATGTGGGCCGCAAGAAGCTCAACAGCGCCCGCGACCGCATCAAAGAAATCAATCCGAATGTGCAGGTTAATCTCCACGATGCCCTTTTTCAGGCTGAAAATGCCCGCGAAATCGTGGAGCCTTACGACATCGTGATCGATGGAACGGATAATTTTCCTACCCGTTACCTGAGCAACGATATCTGCGTTTTCCTGAAAAAGCCGAATATCTACGGCTCAATTTTCCGCTTCGATGGGCAGTGCACCGTCTTTGCCCCGCATCTTGGTGGCCCCTGCTACCGCTGCCTCTACCCTGAGCCTCCACCGCCAGGCATGGTGCCAAGCTGCGCCGAGGGCGGCGTGCTGGGCGTTTTGCCGGGAGTGATTGGGGTCATGCAGGCGATTGAGGCCATCAAACTCATCGTGGGTATCGGCGAACCACTCATCGGCCGCCTTGTTCACTTCGACGCGCTGAAGATGAAATTCCGCGAGTTCAAAATCCGTAAAGACCCGAGCTGTCCCGTCTGCTCGGAAAATCCAACGATCACGGACCTGATTGATTACGAGACATTCTGCGGAATCCCTCAGGCCAGAGCGGAAGAAGAAGCGGAGTTGCCGGTTCCAGAGATCACAGTGGAAGAGCTGAAAGCCCGCATCGACCGGAACGAAAGGTTCGTCCTAGTTGATGTGCGTGAACCTTACGAGTGGGATATCTCCCGCCTCCCTGGGGCGAAGCTCATTCCGCTCGGCGAACTCTCCTCGCGTATGAGCGAACTCGATACGGCGGATGAAATCATCATCCATTGCAAGGTCGGTGGACGCAGCGCCACAGCGGTGCGCCATTTGCAAAAGGCGGGCTTTTCGAAACTCCTCAATGTGGCTGGCGGAATCCTCGCCTGGGCCGACCGTGTGGATACGTCGATGCCGAAATACTGAGATCATGACCGCCGCGATTAACCACAATCGAGCACCGGGGCAGGTGCGGGATGGAGCAACCGAAGGTTGGCCCGAAGGGCGAGCCGAGCGGGGGCGAGCGAGTCAAAGGATACAGAGAGCACGGAGGCAAGATGGATTCTCAAATTTGAAGGCTTAAGTTATCTGCGATACCAACCGAACTAGCCTGTCATTCTGTCCCAAACTTCCTTTTCTAGTTAATCATTTCCAAATTATGCAAGCTGCCAAATTCCCTTTCATCTGCCCGCAAACGCGTCAACCGCTGCGCGAGGCGACGGGTGAGGAGTTGGCGGCCCTGCGGAAAGTGCCAGGACACGCTAAGCTGGAAGCCGCTTGGATATGCCCAGACTCCGCCATGGCCTACCCCGTTCAAAACGGCATCCCTCAACTCATCCCATCGGCCGCGATTTCATTCGACCAAACCGCATCCCCCACCCTTCTCTCCACTCTGTGATCTCCGTGGTAAAAGATTCATCCAACCCGACATCCCATGACTGAACTCGAACGCATCCGCCACTCCGCCGCCCATGTGCTAGCCACGGCGATTTTGAAAATTTGGCCTGAGGCCCAGTTCGCGGCAGGTCCGCCGGTGGAGAACGGATTTTATTAC
>JBIJCR010000192.1:0-3558 GCA_044344595.1 Terrimicrobiaceae bacterium | reverse complement strand
CAAAAGAGTCAATTCAAGATATTAATGACTAATCTATTTTCTGTTATTATTAAGCTGTCTCCAGCTCCTTCAGGCGACAAGCAATCTGAACAAAATATGCTGCTTTCAGCAAGCTAAATGAAAATCCTATACTGCCATCTTTCCAGCCACCCATCAAAAGAAAGCTTCCTAAGAAAAATGCTAATGCACCCCATGGTGAGCGTATCAACTTGTATTTAAGGTGTTGTCTAAG
This sequence comes from Terrimicrobiaceae bacterium, assembly GCA_044344595.1. Classification (GTDB taxonomy): domain Bacteria; phylum Verrucomicrobiota; class Verrucomicrobiia; order Chthoniobacterales; family Terrimicrobiaceae; genus UBA967. The sequence continues at coordinate 3,326 of JBIJCR010000192.1, read as the reverse complement.
TTTCCAATTCTGTTTCATTCTTGGGTTGCTGAGGATACTCAAAAGCCTTTTTGCTTCCCATGCTGCATATTGATTATGTTTCTCCATATAGCTGTCGAGGCCTCGTAGGTCACGATGATCAATTCTGCTTCGTATTAAGCCAATCGACCCTCTTATTTCGGGATGCTCATGCACTTCCATATCGCATTGAGACCAATTGTCCTCATCGATTAATTCATATCGTACCTCGTTTGCACGAAAAAGGGCCACCTTCCGAAGTGGATAGCCTCCTTTTAGCCGACGCCCAAGGAAGTAATTAGTATAACTCAATTGAAACCCTTGATGCGATGTATTTTCAATCGACTTCTTGATCTCTGTCTTTGCTTCGGGAGATATTATTTCATCGGCATCAAGAAATAAGATCCACTCAGTGCCTGGGTTGTGATTCTCTAAGTACCAATTCCTTTTTTTAGGGAAGCGCCCATTCCAGTTGAACTGGATTACCTTCGCACCATACCTGTGAGCTACTGCAACAGTTGCATCGGTGCTACCAGAATCAATTACAATAACATTCTTCGTCAGATCTTTTCCAATTGCTTCAAGACAAATTGCAAGGTTGCGTTCCTCGTTTCGCACCGGTATTGCAATAGTCAGGTTATCTGTCATTTCTTGTGCGTTAGTGACATCATTGACTGGGACAAGAGCGCTAATCATGAAATCTTAAGCTCTTCTGCTCTGGCAATGCCTGAATACGAACACAGGCTTTGCATTGGTATTGACTTAGATGATTGCTACTTCATCATCTCTGTTGCTTATTGTAATCAAGCCAATGGCAATCAATGTTGCTACTATGTAAACTAAATCACTCACTGTTACGTGTCCTTGAACTGATCTCAGCTGAAACTGATTCTATTAGCAGTAAGCTGATTGAGATTGCCATCGGAGGGCCTATGATGTGCGGGCTTGGTTCCTGAATAATTGATAGAATTTGAATACATCCTACTACTTGGCCAATCAGTTCGATTGTTATCTCATTGGTAGGCCTAATCCTGCTAATGCACAGCGGGTGTAATATACCGCAAAGCTCCGAGGTCTAAACCACTTCGAGTTGTCGAATCGCCCACGCGATCCTGAATTAGACCATATCTTTCTAATGTCATCTGAGTTCTGTCCAAGAAATTGCACTATTTGATTGTGGGCTGTCTCTTCTTCGAAGCAAACCTTTAAAAACTGACCAGGCTTGTCTGCAAAAAAATTCTCGACCTGTTGATTGTGACTTGTGTACGCTTCAAGGTACTCTTTCTCCCTGCCTTTTGGTGAGTGATAGCCAAATACCTGCTTGAATGGGTATTGCATCCCATAATTCTGACAATGTTTAAAGCAGCTCTTGAGCCATTTGTCAGGAGTTGATCGAACAGTCAAAATGAATTTTGCATCAGGATGTTTTTGATATAAGTACTCATAAGCCATGAACCAAGGAGCATCTTCAAAGCCATCATACTTCTCAATTATTTCGTCCAATGCCCGTGTATTCCCCTTAAGAAAATGTTGGGTAAGCGATACGCTCCCTCCATAAAAACGTTTGATTCCACACGCTTCAAAGTAGTCTCCTAAGGTAGTCGTTGAAGTCTTTTTGACCCCAATTCCAAAGTACTTCATTTCATTAAGTCGAGTGTTGACGATGATGAATCTCTGTAGTGTTCATTTTCAACCACTTCAGTGTTCAGCACGCCGAGCGAAGCTTTGAGACTTTGATAGCGTAAAAAGCTTGTTAATCATGTCTTGCCTGATTGCTATAAATGATTGATCCATGCTTGATGGTTAATTGTTGCTCTCTAGTAACGTGTCGTCAAGGGATAGCATCGCTCAGATTCCTAGGTGCTACCTGTCATCTCATCGCTCGATACTTGCTTTGAATTGACAACCACAGGCTTTTGCAGTCTCCGAAGAGATGAGCCTTCTTCCTCGTCGCTGGCGCTTTTTTAATCACTGTCCCTTGAATTATGCCCAAATCCGGCATCGCACAGTACGAGGTTAGTCGTCTATGGTGTAGACAAGCGTCAATGTAGCCTTTGCTCGCTATGGATTTGCAAGGCTTATGCTGCCGACTGTGATGTTGTTGATTCTCGTCAGTGATGGCCTCTCGAAGTCGTCGGTAAGATTTAGTCTCCAATTCTGCTTTGGGTGCGAGCTGGATTCCCCTTTACTACCACTTCTTGGGGAACGTCCTTTGTGACTACACTACAGGCTCCTACAATTGCCCTCCTGCCAATCTTAATCCCAGGCATTACAAAAGCTCTGGCCCCTATGAAGGCCCCAGCTCCAATCTCAATTGATTCGGTTGCTAATGGCCAAACCGGATCTGAGAAGTCGTGTGTTCCTGTGCAGAGATAGGCCTCTTGGGCCACACACGCCCCTTCTCTTATTTCCACCTTACCTAGGCAGTAGGCGTGGGTTTGATCGCCAAGGCAGGCTCGATCATGCAAGATCAGGTTCCATGGATGGTCGATATTCGCCCGTTGGTGTACAAATGGACGGCCATGAACCTTGGTTCCGAACAGACGAAGGATCATCAACCTCCATGGGTTACAAGGTTTCGGTGTCCAGCGACAGAGCAGCGGCCATGTGTATTCCCACAGTAATATTCTCAATCGGTACTGCCACCCCCAGGGGCTTGAATAGCGACTATCCTGCTCGTGTACTTTCCGATTTGTCATTTTGTGGCGTTTTTTGCTTTTCCTATTAATTCTTCAAAGCAGCCTAAAAAACTATCGGCGATTCTAGCTGGATCGTGACTGTCGCAAACTCTCAGTGCTGCCTGGCTCATCGATTCTCTTCGGTTAGCATCATTGGCCAGGCTCAAAAAACTCTCCGCTAGCAATGATGATGCGTTCTCAGCGCGATGATTAAAAACCTGTCCATTTTCCCCGGGATTGATGAAATCTCGGAAACATGAGAGATCGCTTACGATGGGTACGGCACCAGAGGCCATTGCCTCCAGCGGAGCCAAGCCAAATGTTTCGCCTCTTTCTGCAAGTGAGGGATATACAAAGATCGCAGCTTTCTGGTATCGCTGTTGCAGTTTGTACTCGTCGTAGATCGGACCCACCCACTTAATCGGCCACCCTTTTGCATGCGGCTGTGTGAGTAGCTCTTTCAGCCACTGTTCCCCGCCCCCCCCGGCCGCGATATCAGCAGGCCCAACCAATTCCAGGTCCCAACCAGAAAGCCCTGACTCGCAGGCCATGCTAAAAGCCTCAATTAGCAATGAGATTCCCTTCTCCGGATGCATTCTTCCGCAGTAAAGGATCTTATTTTCTCTTTCGTTCTGACTCATCGTTGAGGGT
>JBIJCR010000069.1:0-12501 GCA_044344595.1 Terrimicrobiaceae bacterium | reverse complement strand
ATGAGAACGGCCATACCAGGGAACGCGCGGGTGTAGTATTCACAGAAGGCGGTCATTCCCTCTGGCAGGAAATGCCAGTCCCACCACTTGCAGGCGAGCACATCGAGCATGTGCGCTGAGATGCTGCGGCTTTTGAACTCCAAATCGGAAAAATCCGGCGCCCGCAAGGTATGGCTCACAAAGGGATCGTAATAATCCAGCCCGAGATAATCGAGAGCTCTGGGCCTTGGCGCGCGTTCGGCTTCGGTGAAGAAAAATTCGAACGCCTCGGATGTCGCAGCGCGCGAAGCAAAGTAGTTTGCCAAGCGGTGCAGCCCTGCCCCTGCCAAGGCTGCGAGGTCGGTGCGGCGCTGAAGCGCAATATGAGTAAAGTGACGCGAGAGCGCCTCCGCTCTGTAGCGGAAGTAATCCGGCACTTCAGAGGGCTTGATTCCGTTTTGCCTGAGAAAAAGCAGGTCGAGCAGCATATTTTCGGACCAATAGACATCGCTGCAAAATGTGTTCATCGAGACCATCGGCCTCGGCCATGCGTGCGATTCATACAGATCGTGAATTGCGTTGTAGCCTCTCACATGTGCCGCCAGTATACGATTGTAAGCTCTCAGACCCACGGGAATCCCCACTTCCGGACCTCCAGGGAAATGCCGGTTCAAATAGGTATTCAGAACAAGCATGTTTGGCTCGTTGAGTGTGACATACCATTTCACAGGCTGCTGGCCAAAGTGGTCGCAGAGCCGGTGGTTCAAGCGTTCGAGAGTGAATTGCACAAATTTCTGAAACGCTGCGGGCGTGTTGTCGTCCAGCCATGCATTGACTCCCAGCCAAGCCGGATGGGTGAAATGCTGCAGAGTGACGACCGGTTCCATACCTGCTTCGCGACAGGCCGCCACACGGTCGGCATAGGCATCTACCGCGCCACCGTCGAATATCGGCGCGGGACCGGGGTTATTTGTAAAGGACGGCTGCACACGCGCCCACTCGATGCTGAGGCGAAAAGCATTGAGTCCCATCTTACAAGCCAAATCAAAGTCGGCACGGTACCTGTTCCAGAAATCCACTGCACTCCCAGTGCGATCCACGCGGCCCGATTGCTCGCAGGCGCCCCAGTTGTTATGCGGCTCGCCTGGCCCGTTGTATCCGCCCTCGCTCTGATACCCCGAGGTGGCGACTCCGATCAGAAATGGTGTCGAATTTTCCATGGCTCGCATTCCCCTATCCTGAGGCAGCGATGCGCTTGCGCAGCGCCTTCTCGCGTAGTTTCGAAATAATCACAGGGCGCCTTTCGGGCTCCTCCAGAACGATACGGGCTATGTCCGCCGCCGCATTCGGTCGACCAAGATTGCGCGCGTTTCGGGACATTTGCCGGAGTCGATCCGGATCATCCAACAATCGGCGCAGCTTGTGTGCAACAAGCGTGACCTCGGTGCATTTCACAGCCGCCCCCGCTTCGAGAAGAACATCGGCATTGCGCTCTTCCTGCCCTCCGATCGGATCCAAGATCATCATTGGCAAACCACAGGCCACCGCCTCGGCTGTCGTCATGCCGCCAGGTTTGCTGAGCAAAATCGTGGCGACAGACATAAAATCCGCCATGTCTTTCGTGTAGCCGAGCACCCGGAAGTCCGCCGGACGATCCTTCAGCAATTCGATGATCTCATTCTGCATTTCCTCGTTTTTTCCGCAGACAATGATGGCTTGAAAATCGCGCTCCACCTGGAGCAACTGCCGCACAACAGCGGTCGCCGGACTCATTCCCAACGCACCGCCTGCGACGAGGACCGTCGGCCGCCCAGCCTGCAGGCCGTGCCGCTCGAGCACCACATTCACATCCACTGAAGCTCCAAACTCCGGCTCCACGGGAATGCCGGTAACCTCAATCCGGTCAGCAGGCAAACCAAGAGCCTCCATGTGAATTTTGTCGTCCTCTTGCGCTACAAAATACCAGTTGAAGGCCCGCGTAATCCAAAAGGCATGAAAATGAAAATCCGTGATCACCACCCCCAACCGCGCATCGAGTTTCCCGTTTGCAATCAGCCAAGAGATCACACCTGCAGGCATGAAATGGCTACAGAGAATGACATCCGGCCGAAATTCCCGTACCAGATTGATGAGAGGTAGCGCCTGAGGCAAATCGATCAGTAAGCGACCCTTGTCGGCAACCCACGGGTCGTCGCTTGTTTCATACCACCAACCCAAAAACTCAGGCAGCATAGCAGAGAGTTTTTTATAAAGTGTGGAATAAAATTGTTTGTGCAGGACATTTGTGTGGTCAAGCGAATCATCCGAAAAAACCTCATCCACATCACTCCTAGCCCGCATCGCGCGCGCAAGGGCATCCGCTGCTTTCACATGACCGGAACCCACGGAGGCAGATAAAATTAAAACGCGCTTTCCCATAGTCTTGCAACCTGCCCCAATTCCTGCCTTCTGCCAAGCCAGAGTCTTTCGTTGACTCGACCGTATTTCTGGAGAAGCTTCCGCGCAATGGGAGTTTTCTCAAAACAAAGTCAAGTCGGCAGCCATCGATTTGGAGGTTTAGTTGATTTTATCAATCAACTTTTAAAAACCTGCCTACTACTTGCTTTCACCGCCCCGCTGACCATGGCGCAGGCGGAGCAAGTCATCCGAGTTGGTTTTTTCCCAAATATCACTCACGCTCAAGCACTCGTGGCATCAAACATGTCCCGTGAAGGCAAGGGCTGGTTCGAATCGCGACTTGGCGAACCGGTTAAAATCGAGTGGTCGATTTACAATGCCGGCCCCTCCGCGATGGAGGCTTTCTTTACTAAAGCAATCGACATAACATATATCGGCCCTAGTCCCGTTGTAAACGCCCACGCCCGGGCCAACGGCAAGGAAGTCCGCGTCATCTCCGGCTCCATGCGAGGAGGTGAGGCGCTGGTCGTGCGAGGTGAGACAATCATCTCGGTTGACGGACTCCGGGGAAAAACCATCGCAACTCCGCAACTTGGAAACACCCAGGATGTCGAATGCCGGGCCTGGCTGCTCAAGCAGGGAATCAAGGTCACGCTGGTCGGCGGCGATGCCCGTGTCATCCCGACCGCCAACCCCGACATGCTGCAGCTTTTCACCCAGAAAAAACTCGATGCGGCTTGGACTGTGGAGCCATGGGTGACCCGCCTAATCAATGAAGCGGAGGGCCGCGTCCTCCATTCCGACCCGAACGCCCTTACCACCGTGCTGGCGGGGCGCGTTGGATTTCTGCAAGAACACCCCGATCTCGCCGCCAAATTTTTGAAAGCCCACCGCGACTTGACCGAATGGATTCGTCAAAACCCCGAGGAAGCCCGCCGCCGTGTCCGCGATGAACTCAGCGCGATAACCCGTCGCGAAATACCCCAAAAACTTGTCGATGAAGCCTGGACTCGCCTCGATCCAAACACATTCATCTCGATCGAACCCTTTGAATCCTTTCTCAAGCATGCGCGCGAAGTCGGCTTCCTGCGCGCCAGCGTCGATTTGAAAAACCTTCTCTGGCAGCCATGAAAAAACCATCCCGATGAGCCTCGAAAACGAACTCGCGAATACAGCACCCGAACGCATCGAAGCGAACAACATCACAAAATCCTTCACCACAGAGCGCGGCAAAGTCCTCGCCCTGGACAATGTGAGCGTGAAAGTCGGCGAAGGGGAATTCCTTTGCCTCGTTGGCCCGAGTGGCTGCGGCAAGTCCACGCTCCTGAACCTCATCGCCGGCCTCGACCAGCCGGACAGCGGGCAGATTTTGGCAAACGGCGAAAACATCACAGGCCCCGGACGCAACCGCATGGTCATGTTCCAAGAGCATGCACTTTTTCCGTGGCTCGATGTCATGGGAAATGTCCTCTTCGGCCTGCGCCTCAAGCCAGGACTGAATTCCAAGGAACGCCGAGAGGTTGCCAAATACTACCTCCACCTCGTTGGTTTAGAAAAATTCGAGCGTGCCAACATCCATGAACTCTCCGGCGGCATGAAGCAGCGTGTCGCCCTGGCCAGAGCCCTTGCGCCGAACCCCCGCGTGCTGCTCATGGACGAACCCTTCGCAGCGCTCGATGCCCTCACGCGCGAACACCTCTACGGCGACATCCAGCGCATCTGGGAGGCCCGCCGCAAGACTATTATTTTCGTGACCCACAATGTCCGCGAAGCCGCCTGCCTCGGTGACCGCGTGCTCCTTTTCTCGCCAAATCCCGGACGCATCCGCGCGGAATTCCGCATCGAACTCCCGAGACCCCGCGATATCAACAGCGTGGAGCTCGCCCGATACTCCACCGAAATCACAACCGCTCTCAAAGGCTTCACTGCCGGACAGGGTCAGGAGGCCTCAGAATGATCCACCGCATCTCCACACTTGCATTTTTTCTATTCCTTATCACCTCCTGGGAGGCTGCATCCCGCTCGGGTTTGTGGTCGCCCGTGCTACTTCCCTCTCCGCTCAATGTGCTGGAATACATGTGGCAGGCCACGTGGGATGGCACACTTTGGACGGCGACGCTAGTCACCATGCAACGCCTCCTCCTAGGCTATGGTATCGGCCTACTTTTCGGGGTTCCGCTAGGCCTCCTCACTTCCCGTTTCCGCATTTTGCAAGACACTCTCGGCCTGCTCGCCCTTGGCATTCAAACACTGCCCAGCGTGTGTTGGGTTCCGCTCGCCCTCCTATGGTTCGGCCAGACCGAGGCCGCCATGCTTTTTGTTGTGGTCATGGGAACCCTCTGGTCCGTTCTCATTGCCACGAGCGATGGCGTGCGCTCCATGCCTCCGATTTACCTCCGGTCGGCTCGCACCATGGGCTCAAAAGGTCTCCACACCTGGTTCAATGTCATCTTGCCCGCCTCGCTTCCCTACCTCATTGGCGGCATGAAGCAGGGCTGGGCCTTTGCCTGGCGCTCGCTGATGGCAGCGGAGATTTTTGTAACCATCCTCACCGGCTTCGGCCTCGGGCAACTCCTGCAATACGGCCGCGAACTCTTGGCTATGGATCAGGTCGTAGCCGTCATGGTCATTATTGTGGCGATAGGTCTCCTTGCGGATCGTATACTTTTTTCACCATGGGAACGATTCTTCCACAAACGCTGGGGTACAGGCTCGATGAATTAGCGCCCGCCGCATGATCGAAGTCCGGCACCGAGGCGCCGTTCACCTGCCCGGCCCAGATCTGTGGCTGGATCCGCATTACTCGAAACCTCTGGCGTTTGTTTCGCATGCCCACAGCGACCACACTGGGCGTCATGAGTACACCATAGCCACACCCGTGACCCTTCGTCTCATGGAAACGCGAATGGGTCCACTCCACGGCGAGACGATTCCACTGCCCTTCGGCGAGGTTCGCGATTTCGAAAAATTCCGCATGCGCCTGCTCCCGGCCGGTCATGTCCTTGGATCCGCCCAGTGTTTCATCGAAACCGACCAAGGCAGTCTCCTCTACACTGGCGACTTCAAGCTCCGCCAAGGAGCCAGCGCCGAGACGACCGCCCACGCCCGCGCCGAGACGCTCATCATGGAGACCACCTATGGCCTGCCGCGCTATGTGTTCCCGCCGTTTCATGAGGTGATGGCTCAAATCCTGAAATTTTGCATCGAAGCCCTCGAGGAAGGCGCAACGCCGATTCTGCTCGGATACTCGCTCGGAAAATCCCAGGAAATCCTGGCCAACCTGCGCGGCGCAGGCTTGCGGGTTATGCTCCACTCCACCATCGCCAAGCTCGTGCCGGTCTATGAATCAGAGGGCATCGTTTTTCCGGAATACGATTCGTGGGATGTGAAAACGGCTGCTGGGCATGTTCTCATTTGCCCACCCACCAGCGCTGGAAGCAAATCCATGGCACTGGTGAAGAAACGGCGTGTTGCCGCCATCACCGGCTGGGCGCTGGATCCCGGCGCCATCCACCGCATGCGTTGCGATGCCGCCTTTCCCCTCTCGGACCATGCGGGCTACGACGACCTTCTGCGACATGTGGAAAATGTCGCCCCCAAGCGCGTGCTGACACTGCATGGATTCGCTTCGGAATTTGCCGCCGATCTGCGCTCGCGCGGCATCGAGGCTTGGGCGCTCACTGGGCCGAACCAACTGGATTTGGCAATTCAGATTCCCCGTCCCCAAGCGCCTGCCAAGCCAAGCCCCGTTCAACCGGCCACAACGGGATTCCTCAGGTTCTGCTCGGTCGGCGAAGAGATTGCAGCCCTCACAGGCAAGCAAGCCAAGATCCGACTCGTCTCAGCATACTTTCAGGAATTGGAGGAGATCGACCTGCGGCTCGCTGCACTCTGGCTCTCGGGCGCCGCGTTTTCCTCCACGAACCCCGCACCCCACCAAGCAGGCAGAGCCATTATCCGCGCCGCCCTCATCAAGGCCTCGGGAATACCGGAAGCCGAATACCGACCGCTCGCTCGCGGCATCAACGAGAGCGGCCTCACGGCGGAAACCGTCATGGCCACACGCCACGGCTCTGCAAACCCCGCATTGTCCGAGATTGCAGCCCTTCTGGAAAATCTGCGCTCCGCCAGCTCGGGCGTGGCCAAGATCGAAATTCTGGCCCATTTCTTCCAATCCACACCTCCCATTGCGGCGAAGTTTCTCGTTAAAATCCTCTCCGGCGACCTGCGCATCGGCCTCAAAGAGGGCTTGCTGGAGGAATGTATCGCGGAAGCCTTCCAAGCCGACCCAGGCGAGGTTCGTGAGGCAAACATGTTCTGCGCCGACTTGGGACTTGTGGCCGTGATGGCACGCAACCGCCGCCTGCATGAGCGCACGATGCGACTTTTCCAACCGGTCAAGTGCATGCTGGCATCCCCCGAACCCGACGCCACCGCAGTCCGCACACGGTTTGCGGAGATTCCCTCGCTCTGGATCGAGCCGAAGTTCGACGGCATTCGGGCTCAAATCCACACGGATGCACAACGCACGGAGATTTTCACCCGCGACCTCAAGGAGATCACCTCCACCTTCCCCGAGATCACAAAGGCTGCGGCGCAACTTGGGCGCGAAGCCATTCTGGATGCAGAGATCCTTGCCTGGAGGGACGGGCGTCCCCTGCCCTTCCAGGAACTACAAAAACGCCTCGGCAGACAGGAAGCCGACCTCTTTCTTGCGGATGGCATACCCGTCGCCTGCCTCGTCTTCGACATCCTCCAACTCGATAGCACTAGCCTGCTCCGAGAACCGCTGCATCGCCGCCGCGAACTCTTGCACGGACTCACCCTGCCGCTTCCTCTGAGGCATGCCGAAATCCTCCACGCCGCCAGTGCTGAAGAAATCGACGCCCACTTCCGCGACATCCGCTCCGCCGGACACGAGGGACTCCTAATCAAAGACCCCGCCAGCCCCTACCAACCCGGGCGCCGAGGCCTGGCCTGGATCAAACTCAAAAAACGCCTCGCCACACTCGATGTCATCGTCACCGCCGTGGAATACGGCCACGGCAAACGACGCGGCGTCCTGAGCGACTACACCTTCGCCGTCCGCGACGAAAAAACTGGCGCCCTCGCCACCATCGGCAAAGCCTACACCGGCCTCACCGACCTCGAGATCGCCACCCTCACCGACGAATTCCTCGCCAGCGCCCTCTCACAAACCGGCAACCGCATCGAAGTCGAACCCCTCGTCGTCCTCGAAATCGCCTTCGACTCCATCCGCGAAAGCCCCCGCCACCCCTCCGGCCTCGCCCTCCGCTTCCCACGCATCACCCGCATCCGCCGCGACAAATCACCAACCGACATCGACACCATCGCGACGGCCAGAAAACTGCTGCCCTGAAGTCCAGATTTCGAATTTTTAAGAACTTTTAGACAGAATTAACAAAATTTACAGAATAGGTTACAAAGAATGAAAGCCGAAATAAATTCATATAAAATATTTATAGAAAATACTTTATAAAGGTTTTTTAAATTCTGTAAATTCTGTCTAAAATGAATTTTGGGGGTTAGCCTGACGCCGCTCAAACGGCCTCGATCTGCTGTGGTTCGCCGAGTTCGTCCTCAAGTTCTCCAACCACTTCGGCGATAAAGTCGTGGAATCCCCAGCCGATGCCATCAGTCTTCTCCTCTATGTCTGCGAGTCGGTCCCGGAACTGTGGATACAGGTCACGCGCGTCAGCACGCAGTAGCTTGGCCAGTTCGTCCAGCACCGATTCCACGCTGTCATAAAACGGTGCGTCGATGTCTCCATACTCGTTGGTGAAACTTACACCGTTCTCCACATAGGTCATCAACAGCTCTGCCGTCCCAGGGATGTTGCCTGTGGCCTTGCGGAAATCGCGAATGGCCTTGCGCGCCTCTGCCAGCTTGAGCTTGCCGAAACCTCGCTTGGGAAAGAACTGCTCCACGATCTTGCTGCGATAAGTTTCCAGCACCTCGCCACCACCATCCTCCGCCTGGCAGCGAGCATGGATGAAATGACGGTTCTCGGCCGCTGAGTCGTAAAGGTCTTTCACGAGGGCGAGCAGCGCGGGCGTGTCCCATGTCGCGAGATGTTTGCGGGCGGCGCTCCAGCCGCCTGGCTTGCGCGTAGGTTTGTTGGTTTCGTCGGGCATAGATTGGTATGGTTAGCGCTGGATGCGTTTTAAAGGAGGCAAAGATTCGGGCGGAACGATCACGGTGATGCTCCGCGCCTGACCCGGCACGCGCCGGATGAAGCCCCGCCGCTCCAGAGTCAGCACCATGGAATGCACACTCGGCGGCGTGATTTGGAAATACCGCTGCATGTCCGCTTCCGCAGGCGCACAACCGTTGATCAGTCCGTATCGGTGAATGTAGGCGAGAAACTGGCCCTGTCGCGCAGTGGGAGCAGAGTTCATGAATCAGCAGGCAGGCGTGAAGTGGTTCCGGTGAGTTCGGCAACAAGGGCGGAGAGGAGTTTTTCGGCAGCGGCGCGCGAGGCAGCGAGTTGGGTTTCCAATTCGTCCACCAACGCCATCAGTTCGGAAACTTTCGCGACGATGCGGCGTTGTTCGGCGAGGGGCGGGATGGGGACCGCAATCGCATTTAATTCCGATTGGTTAATCTTCGGCATCGCGACGCGTGTGTCCGTCTTTACCGCCTGCACGAGGAATGATTCAGACAGCATATAGAGCTGCAGGTAGAACACATTGATGAGCGCATCAATCGGATACATGTCAGCGCTGCACAGGCCCTCAAAATCAACGACAACTACTTTGGCCAGATTTGGACGGATTTTCGAATAGACGATTTGGCCAGGGTAAAATCGATGGTTCGAACTGATGACCTTGTCTTCACGCACCGTCCTGCAAGTCAACAACACCCCGTTTCCCTTTTCAATGTTGTCTGGAGCGAGATGGGTAAAGTCCAAGAAGTCGTCGGGCTTTACGAGGTTTGAAGCAATAATTGCGGCGTCACAGAAACGTGCCCATGTCCAACTATCTGGCAGATCGTATTGCAATGAATCTGCCGGAAGCGACGCAAGTGGGGACGCCTGTTTTCGACATCGCTCTGGAGTCAGTTCGCGCGCAAGGCGTGCAAGCAACTCCTCCGCCGGTTCGTCGTTGGGGTCTTGAGGGACGAGTTTGCCCTGGACGGCGAGGGTGAGGATGGATTTTCGCAAGTCGGATGGCGAAATGGGGAAGGAGGAATGGAAGAGAAGGTTGAGGTTGGCCGGGGTGGGGGCGTCAGCGAAGCGGGCAAGCGACGCGCGGGCGAGCTGTCCGGCCTGCGCCTCCCGTTCCAGCTGCTGCGCCTCCAGCCGGTCACACAACGCCATCAACTCATCCACCTTCGCCACAATCCGCTTCTGCTCGGCGAGGGGTGGAAGGGGGAAATCAATCGCAGCCAAGTCGCCTTTATTAAATCCAGCTTGGGCGGAGCGGCTGGCTCCAGCTATCTCGGCTTGGAAGAATTCTGACTTCAGCACCCAGAATGCGAATGAGGGAAGCAACGCGTCTTCAGGAAAGATGAACTTTGCCAGCGCAACATTGTATGCGCCATCCTGAGCCCAGAAGACTTTGCCAACAGAAGCTCCGTAGCGTCCGATTAGAATTTCGCCTTCTCGGCAAAACCGGTTCGTGGATTCCTTGGAAATGTAGACTGGCACGGGCCTCTCACCGAGGTCGCGGATTTGGAACATCCGCACATAGCCGGGCCTTGGCTCATCGCTGAACTGACTTTTGGGAGGCTGGTTGCCTCCTTGAATGTCGCAAAACTTCCCAAAATTCAGTAGACGCCAGTTTGCAGGTAGAATGTCGGATGACGGTTCGTCCGAGTATTCCGAAGCGACGGACTCCTTCTCCAAGTCTCGGTCGGTTAGCTTTCCGTTTACTGCTAAATCCAGCACCAACTCGCGCATTTTCCCCACCGCATCGGGCGCGTCGGCGAACTGGTCGAACTTTTCGAAGAAGGTTTCGAGGGTCATGAATGGAAGGAGATCATTGAGAAAAAATGTTCAAATTTTTCTTGCGGTTTGGACGATGTGATTTGAAATTTCCTCAGGCTCTGCTTCAACCGAAGCCTGACGTTTTGCGTCAGAGATTCATGTAGGTTGGGTGGGGCCTTTTTTTTGGCGGCGCTTCGTGAATTCGCTCCGATATTCCATCTCAGAAGGAACAAATTTCCAGTGGAGATATGGTAAACTCCAATTGCGAGACCGATCTCCCTCTACTCCGGTAGAAACTCCAATGTTAAAGCCGGGACGGATGGCTCGAATTTCTTGCAAAATCAATTTGTAGAGTCGTTCCTTGGCGATGGTGCGATTCCCTCGCTTGCGAGAGCCGGTAGGAATCTCGCGATGTTTGTCATTCAGTCGAAAAGCCATTGCTCCCAAGACCACATCGAGGCATTGGGCAAGCACATGATCGTGCGAGCGAATCTCGGCAATATCCTCGGCGCGAATGGAGAGACCGGCGCGGCGTATCTCGGGATTTTCCTTAAGACCTAGGATGAATCCCTTAAATTGCATGCAGGCTTCCCGGGTCTCTGGAAACTCATCGAAAAATAGCTTCAGATGAACAGGGTGCTCGCCTCTTGGATGGAAGAAGAGTCCGAAGGCGTGTTTGATAAACTGATAGTAAAGGCGAAAATACGCGCCTTCGATTTGATCGAGAGAGAGTTTAATCGGGCTGTGAGCATTTTGGCGGAACATGATTCGCACTCTCAGGTGTCCTGCCGCGACCTCTGAAAAGAAAGCACGCATCAACTCTCCGTATTTCGCCAAATAAGGTTGGGAGACCTTTGACCACTTAATCTCACCGAAAAGGTTTAACCGATGCTTCTCACTGTTGAGGAGAGTATTAATTCGATCCAAATGCGATGCGCCGACAAGAACTCCACCATAGAAATTAGAAAAATATTTTCCCGAGGTCTCCGACTCGTCACAGAAAATGATATACTCTTTTTCAGCCATTTTCAAAAGAGCGAAACCCGGATCAATTGTGGAGACAGTGACTCCACAATGTTTGGGTAAGTGAGAAAAAGCTGGCGGAAACGGTAGAGTTCACGGCGATCACAGCGGTCCCATCCTTGTTTCTTCAAGCGTCCGGCTAAAACATCCATGAGCTTGTCACCATAGGCAGACCGGTCAGTGCCTTGACGTTCGTATACCTCGATCTGCATTCCGATGAGCCAGTTCCGCAGCGTGAGCCCAACATTGACGGCCTTGGTGGCGAACTCCTGAGCTTGCTGGTGGATCTGGACAATCGAGACGACCAGCGACTCAAAACTGCTCTCTGCGACGGGCTTTGGGGCAGCCTTCTTTTTCATCGGGTCAACGCCTCCATCAACTGCGTTTTCAACTGCCCGCGCGTTTCCGCAATCTGGGCGAGGAGTTTTTCGTATTCGGGCAGGAGGTGGTCCACATCGCCGGGGCCGTCGTCTTTGCTGTGTGGGTTTTTGAGGTCGAGGTTGAAGCCGCCGGCGCGGATTTGGTCGATGGAGACGCGCCAGGCGTTCTCGTTTTCGACGCGGGAGGCAAAGCCGTCGGCCTCACTGCCCCACCAGGCGCGCTCGGGCTCGAATTCCTCGATGCGGATGGGTTTGCTTTTGTTGTAGCTCTTGGCACCGGGCGGATAGGGGTGCTCGTAATACCAGACTTCCTTGGTGGGCGTGCCTTTGGTGAAGAAGAGGAGGTTGGTGCGGATGCTGGTGTAGGGATTGAAGACGCCATTCGGAAGGCGGACGATGGTGTGGAGATTGCACTCGGTGAGAAGGGCTTCCTTGATGCGGGTCTTCACGCCTTCGCCGAAGAGGGTGCCATCTGGAAGGACGAGCCCAGCGCGGCCGCCGGGCTGGAGGATTTTCATGATCAGCACGAGGAAGAGGTCGGCGGTCTCACGGGTGCGGAACTCGGCGGGGAAATTCGCCTCGATGCCATCCTCCTCCATGCCGCCGAAGGGCGGGTTGGTGCCGACGACATTCACGCGTTCCTTCGGGCTCCAGTCGCGGAGCGGGCGGGCGAGGGTGTTGTCGTGCCGGACATTCGAGGGAACATCGATGCCGTGGAGCATGAGATTCGTCATGCAAAGGATGTGGGGCAGGTGTTTTTTCTCAATGCCGGAG
>JBIJCR010000185.1:0-3583 GCA_044344595.1 Terrimicrobiaceae bacterium | reverse complement strand
GCAGAAGTCGAATCCATGGGAGCGAAATCGATCATCTGTCTTTTGAATGAGCAACATTTGAAGCTATATGGGGGGCTGCCAGCCGGATTGCTGCAGGCTTACCGGGACGCAGGTTTCGAAGTCGGGCATGTGCCTGTGGTGGATCACCAGAGACCGCCGCTATCGGGTAGCGAACTGATGTGCGTGGAGCAATATTTCAACGAACTCCCCAAACCCGTCAGAGGGGTCAGGCATAAATTATTGACATATAATAGTCCTCAAAACTTTTACTCGCATTAAACAAATCCAGAGCTGTAATCCAAGCCTTGGTCAAATCCCTGGCGGTGTTTTGCTCGGGAGCGATGCGTTTGAATCCGGCATACATGAGGCACATGAGCTGGAGGCCGGAGAAGGATTCGCAGTGACGGTTTGTGTGAAGAGATAGCCTGCTGAAAGTCGCCGCTCTTGGCCTTCTGAGATGCTTGCTCAGACAACCGTTGAGTTTCTCGGAGTCTGCGCAGGTGGAAGTGATAGGGAAATTCTTCCCCCCCAAAAAACTGTTTTGTGCTGAAAATGTGTCGTCTTTGCACTTTGCAAATTCCCGGGCAGGAATTTGGCAAATGCATTTCCTCAAACTAACCGCTCGCTTCCGCATCTAAAAAATACAAGAGAGTCTGCTGAGCTAGATTTTATGCGGTTTTTGTAGGCTAGGGCACTAACTTGTAGTGGCTCCTGAGGTAGGACTCGAACCTACGACCAATCGGTTAACAGCCGACCGCTCTACCACTGAGCTACTCAGGATCGAAAAGGGAGGTAATCAAACCGTGGACGAGTTCTTTTGACAAGGAGAAAATCTGAAAAAAACGTTTTTCATTTCACCAGTGACGTTCCCCATGCGATGGCGAGAGCAAAGCCGAGGCAGTAGGGGATGACGCCAAGCGAGAGGCTCAGAAATGTTTTGAGCGGACGCTCTCCTACGGCAAGGGCGAGGATGCATCCGGTCTGGGGGCCGATGGTCAGCGGTGCGAGCAGGCCGAGTCCGATGAGGCCGAAGCGGGACCAGGCTTTCCAAATCCACTTTTCGGGGTCGCGTTCGAGCGGGATGTGGAGTTTTCTTGCCACCCAGCTTCTGGCGGGTGTGCCAAGAAGGAGCATGACGGCGGCACCTGCGGAGTATCCGATCCATGCGGTGAGGGCGGCGAGCCAGGGCGGAAGGCCCGCTGCGACGCCACCGGGCACGGCTCCGACAAAATAGAAGAAACCGAGCGTGAACGCTGCCGTGAGGCCTCCCGTGTAAGCCATCATTTGTCTTGAACCTCGGCCTTGGCAGGCAGGGTTTCAAGCAGATCGGAAATCTCGGATGGCTTGGTGAAGAGATAATCTGGCGCGGCTTCGGAAAGGGCGGGGGTGCTGTTGTAGCCCCAAGTCACTGCGGCGATGTGCACGCCGGTTTCCTGCGCGGCTTCGATGTCGCGGAGTTCGTCGCCGACGAAAAAAATCTCTCGCGGCTTGAGTTTGAATTCGCGCATGAGGCGGCGGAGCACGCTGCTTTTGCCGAGAAGCTTTGAGGAGCTTTTGATGAAGTCGAAGACCTCGAGGTCGTGGTTTTTTAAAAACGCCCTCACATTGGGTTCGGAGTTGGATGTGAGAATACCGAGATGGAATCCTTGGGCGTGGAGTTTTCGAACCAACTCGGGCATCTCTGGCAGGGGAATGATCGAGTCGATGCGTTTGCCGATCTCCTCGGTGCCGCGCTTGGAAATATGCGGCAGTTTCATGCGGGGAATGCCGAGATGTTTCATCAAGCCGCGCGTGGAGAGGTCGCGGGCAAGGCTTACCTCATCAGGCGGGAGCGGACGGAAGCCGAACTCCAACGCCAGCACATTCAGGATTTCGACTCCGGCGGAGAAGGTGTCTGCCAGCGTGCCGTCGAAATCGAACAACACATAGCGTGGACGATTTTGTAAAAGCCCGGCGGGACCAACGCGGCGGCGTCCGCCCCTTAGGACGAAACGCGCCAATCGCCTGACCCGGGAGCGTTTTTTCATGCCTTGGCTTCTTCAGGCAGAACCATGGTGCCTTTGAACTTCGCCTCTTCGGGCTCGAGGCCGAAGTTGGCATCAACGAGAGCCTGAATGCGGCTAACCTCTTCGTCGCTCAGCGGGACTTGGTCAGGAGCCGAGGAAAATTCAGAGATCTGCTCCTCGTCATAGATATTCGGCAGCACGGAGGCGGTGCGCTGGTCGCGGAGGAGCCATTGAATGGCGGCTTGGCCAAGTGTGCGTCCGTCATGCTCGAGGAAGCGAAGTTGCTCGACCTTGCGCACGCCGTTGATGAGCCAAGTGCGCGGACGGTGGCGACGGTGGTCGTTCTCGGCGAAAACCGTGTCCTCTGTGTATTTGCCTTCGAGCATTCCAGAAGAGTGGGGGACGCGGATGAGAAACATCGTGTTCGTGCCGGCGGCCTCTGCTGCGTTTTGGATTGTGCGGCCTGGTTCTTGCTCAAGGAGATTGTAAATATGCTGCACGACCGCAGGCTTGCGGCGGCGGATAGCCAGCACGCCTTCAGCCATCCAGCCGATGGCAGGCCCGAGAGCCACGCCGTAGAAACCGATTTTGCCTTCGGCGCGGAGGTCTTCCATCGTTGCCCAGATGGCATCGTCATCGACCTGCTCCATGCGGATATTGTGGAGCTGCATGATGTCGATGCGCTCGGCGCCCAGGCGCTTCAATGCAGCCTCCGTGGCAGCGCGAAGGTTGGCGGGCGAGAAGTCCTGGGGAATCTCGCGCTGGCCGCGGCGTCCATCGCCATGGTTTACGAAATCGTAGCCGATCTTGGTGGCGATCACGATGTCATCGAGTCGGCCTGCGAAGGCTTTTGCGATGAGGTCCTCGCTGCGGCCGTTGCCGTAGGTGTCGGCCGCATCGAAGAGCGTGACGCCTTTGTCGCGCGCCGAGTGCATGAGGCGCACCGCCTGCTCGTCTGTGTAGTCGCCCCACCATCCGGTCGAGAGCGTCCAGAGACCAAAACCCACCTCGCTGACCTTGAGGTCCGAGCCGCAGAATTGACGATATTTCATACGGCTTGAAATGTAGTTAACCGGTGGCGGGATGGCGAATCTTTCGTTTCCCGAGCGATGGCGTAGGAGAATCTGCTTTTCGTCTGCATATAGGCGGTTAGATTTTCTCGCCTTATGCAAACAACCCTGATTCTTCTGAAACCCGACTGCATCACTGGGCACAAGGCCGGAGAGGTCCTGAAGCGCTTTGAGGACGCCGGCTTCCAGATGCGCGGATGCAAAATGTTTCGTGCCGATGCGAGTCTCCTGCGCGAGCACTATGCTCACATCGCCACGAAGCCATTCTTTCCTGAAGTGGAAGCCTTCATGGGTGCCACACCTCTCATCGCTGTCGCTCTGGCCGCCGACAACGCCGTGGACCGTGTGCGCGAGCTTCTTGGGCCAACTGACTCCACGAAAGCCGCCAAGGGCACGATCCGTGGCGATTTTGGAACGACCATGATGAAAAACATCGCCCATGCCTCGGACAGCGCCGAGAGCGCGGCGGTCGAACTGAAGCGTTTCTTCAAGGACGGCGAGCTTTTT
>JBIJCR010000067.1:0-12647 GCA_044344595.1 Terrimicrobiaceae bacterium | reverse complement strand
CCCTCGCCGTCAGCGCGCTGCCATCGCTCCATTTGGCAGTCGGCCTCAGATGGAAGGTATAGGTTTTTCCATCCGTCGAAATGTCCCACCGCTCGGCAACTCCTGGCACCGCTTGACCCTCCTCGTTGTAGGCGCAGAGACCTTCGAAGAGGGCATTGACGACTCTACCCTCCGGTTGCCCGGTGATGATGGCAGGATCGAGAGTCTCGGGTTCCGCGCCATTGACAAAAACCAAATCCGCGCGCTCGCTGTCCCCCTCGCAGCCTGGAAGGGCGAGTCCAAGAATTGCCATGCAAATCCAGCGTCCGAGGCGTAACATCATTCGACTATGAAAGCGGGAATCCTTTTCTCTGCAATGTTGATCACTCTTCTGCTCGCTGGGTGCGCCTCGCGTCCACCGCTCCCGACAGTGCCTCGAGTGGATCTCAAACGCTACGAAGGCCGATGGTTCGAAATCGCGAAATATCCGAACTGGTTTCAGCGCGGATGTGTGGCCGACACCACAGCCGAATACACCGCGCAGCCGGATGGCACCATTCGTATCGTGAATCGTTGCCGCCAAAAAAACGGATCTATCCGCGAGGCGAAAGGGCGCGCCACAATTGTGCCGGGGTCCAACAACTCGAAACTCCGCGTCCGCTTTGCCGGGAGTCCCATCGCCGGTGACTACTGGATCATCGGACTGGATGAAAAAAACTACGCCTGGGCGCTGGTGGGGCATCCCTCGCGGCAGTTCCTCTGGATTCTCGCCCGTGAGCCGCAGCTCGCCCCGAAGACTTATTCCGATATCGTCTCGCTTGCCGAGAAACTTGGCTACAAAGCCGCCCGCATCGAGAAAAGCACGCAAACATCATCCCAATGAACCACGATTCCCGCCGCGCTCGGCTCTATGTAAGCCGAGCCTGTCTGCTCAAATGCCCCGAGTGTGGCACAAGGCCTATTTTCCTGCCGCTACTGCGCATCCGCAGCCTGCGCGACTACTTCACACCGCTGGATGGCTGCCCGCGCTGCGGCTACGCCTACGAGAGGGAGACCGGATACTTCCTGCTCGCCGTCTGGGCCATCAACTACGGTTTCGGCAGCATTCTCGGAATCGCGATCTATTGCTTTTTAGAGTTCAACTACCACCTCTCGCTTCCTGTTTTGCTGGGGAGTGTCATTACGCCTGTTGTGCTCTTTAATTTTTTCTTCGCCCGCCACTCGAAAGCATTGTTCCTCGCCCTCGACCATTACTTCGATCCCCACACGAAGGACGGCTCCGACGGCTCCGGCGGGAGTGGAAAACCGAACCCACCCGCCAGTCCGGTTCCCGCTGCTCCGGTTGATGCCCCCAGGCCCGTGGAGCCAGCTCTCCACATCTGATTTTCGCTAATGCACCTTCTTAAGCTCAACTGTCCCGATGCCGTGGGCCTGCTGGCCCGCATCACGGGATTCATCGCGGCTTCCGGTGGAAATCTCCTCGATGTGAGCCAATACACCGACCCTGTGTCGCGCTGGTTTTTCACCCGGATCGCCTTCACCGGTGGGTTGGTGGAGGAGGACTTTGCCCGATTCGAGCAGGACACGCGCACCTTGGCTGATTCGATGAATGCCGAGTGGACGCTGCGCCACTCCGACCGACCCGTGCGCACGGTCATTCTTGTCAGTAAACAGGATCATTGCCTCGTCGACCTGCTCTGGCGCTGGCGCTCACGCGAGCTGAATATCGATCTCCCGCTCGTGCTTTCAAACCACTATGACACCCGCCCATTGGTCGAACGCGAAGGTATTTGTTTCGAGAAAATGGATTTCTCCAGCGACAAACCCGCCGCCTTCGAGCAATTGGCCAACCGCCTGCGCGCCGAGGGGGTTGAACTCGTCATCCTCGCCCGATTCATGCAAATCCTCCCCGAGGCTCTCTGCCGCGAGTTTGCTGGGAAGATCATCAATATCCACCATTCCTTTCTCCCCGCTTTTGTCGGAGCCAACCCCTACCGCCGTGCTTTCGAACGTGGCGTGAAACTCATCGGCGCGACCTGCCACTACGCCACCGAGGACCTCGACCAAGGTCCCATCATCGAGCAGGAAGTCTCCCGAGTGGAACACTACCACGAACCCGACGACCTCATCCGCCTCGGCCGCGATTGCGAGCGCCTCGCTCTCGCTCGCGGAGTCCGATTCCATGTCGAAGACCGAGTCCTCGTCCACGGCAGCCGCGCCATCGTCTTCCGCGATTGATTTTGCTGTCGCTTTACGGTCGTCGGTTTTTGTTGAAGATGCGGAACCAGTTGGCGCAGTGTTTTTTCAGGCCTTCGCGGAAGGTGAGGTAGTGGCCTTCGGGGTGGCCTCCTTTTTTGAGGGCGGCGAGGAGTGCGGGGACCGACAGTTCGTCCAAATCGAATGAGGTCCACGAAATGCCGGCGGCAGAGTCGTGGTGGGCGTCGCTGGCAGCGGTCATGGAGAGGCCTCTGGATTTTGCGTATTGCAGGGCTTTCTCGTTGTAACTTTTTGCAGTCACGGCTGCGTTGAAGACTTCGAGTGCCTCGATGTCGAGTGTGTCGAGCGTTTCGGCTCGAATACCGGCGCGCCATTTGTCGAAAGGATGGGCTGGAATGCCGATGCCGCCGGCCTTTTTGATTTCCGCTAGCACTTCGCGGGCGGGTTTTCCTTTGAGATAAGGAAGCGTGGCACCGATGCAAAGGAGGTGTCCTTCCGCTGTGCTTACTTCCACGCCGGGTATGACGAGGAATCCCTCCGGCAGTTGGCGTCCCCGAAGGTAATCGTGGGCTTCGCAGGTGTCGTGGTCTGTTATGGCGATTCCGCTGAGGCCACGGCGCCGGGCCGCTTCGATCATTTCCTCGGGGCTATTGCAGGCATCACTGGAGAAAAATGTGTGCGTGTGGAGATCGAATCGGTGGAGCATGGATGTGTAAGGTTTCCTTTGTAGGCTGAACTTGTGTAAAGAACGATCTCAACAACATGAGTGTGGCATTCAAGGAATGGGCCGTAGTCTGCGAGGCGATCGGCAGTGGCAGGCAAAGCATCATGCTCCGCAAGGGGGGCATTGCCGAAGGACGCGATGGCTTTGCCTTTAAACACCGGGAGTTCTTTCTTTTTC
Organism: Terrimicrobiaceae bacterium; assembly: GCA_044344595.1. Classification (GTDB taxonomy): domain Bacteria; phylum Verrucomicrobiota; class Verrucomicrobiia; order Chthoniobacterales; family Terrimicrobiaceae; genus UBA967. The sequence continues at coordinate 9,550 of JBIJCR010000067.1, read as the reverse complement.
CGACATGGTTTCACGAGCAGTTGGAAAAAACGACGCTTCCGGTCGGCACGACGCTGCCACCTCAATTGGAGGGTGAAATCGAAATCCGCTACGCCGTGACCTTGGAATGGAGCTGTCTCGTCACCGATACCGCCCGCCTGCCTGCGCTCCGAGAGTTCCACATCCTCCATGACAGCGTAGTTCAGGAGCGCTTCCGCTATGATGAGGTGCCCGGCATCCATATTGCCTTCGTGCGGGGATTCAGGCTGGAGTCACCCGTCCGCCTGCCCATGCAAAAAAGTTTTGGCGGCTGTCGTTCTTGGCTCGACCTTCCGGGGTTGGAGGACGCCGAACTTATGCCGGTGATCAGCGACGAGGAACATGTCGCCAGAAGAGACGCTCTCGAGGCATTGCTGGGCCGACTTGGCGAATGATTTCTGCGATTGCAAGGTAGCGACAATTCCATTTGAGAAGATCGTGAGCAGATCGGAATTGTCGTTTCGAGGTGCTCAGGCGCTTGCGTTGAAGGTTTTCTCAAACTCGCTGACAGCCTCCATGATTCCGTCGAAGTCGGGAACATCGCCGAAGAACATTTGGCCGAGCATGGCTTGGTATTAGGAGTGCCAGTTGGCAAGGTGGTCCATTGGCTGGGTCAGTCGGAAGGTGCCGGGCTTGTGCGTGGAGTAGTCCACCCACGCGCAGCGGAAGAAGATTTCTCGGTGCTCGGCGACACGTTGGAAGAGGGCGGTATTCGCCAGTGCCCGTTCGCCAACGCCGGCACGGAGCAGGCACCAAAGATCGTAGTAATGCCGAGCCATACGGAGCTTTCGCGGCTTGTCGGCGGGCCGGAAGGTTTCTTCATGCAGCAGGCAGGCTTTTTCCCAGAAGGTGCGCTCGGCGGCGAGGACGCGGATGGGGAATGGACCCTCCGGCATCAACTGCGGGAAGCGTTCGGCGAGATAAGGCTGAATGGGGCATTCCGAGTGCGGCCAGTCGTCGGAGCGCGCGCCGAGTTCGATTTTCAACCACGGGCTTGATGTAGCCCGCCTCATTTTCAAAAGCCGATGGATAGTGAAGGAGCAAACATTGTCCGTCTGGCATGTCGGGATCGACTTCAAGCTTCCAAGGTGCGTCATCGCCGAGCGCGGTGGCGATACGGGTAACTAGAGCGGTTTGCAAGGTGCCTTGAACCTATTGGCGGCTTGCCGCCATGAGGGCCTCGAGACGGGCTTTGTCAGGGGCGGCATCGCCGCCGAAGCCGAGCGCTTCCTTGTCCACAATAAGGTCGATGTCCTCGGAAAAGCGTTGGATGAGTCGCCATGCTTTCGAGAGCGAGGTGCCACCTTTGAAAGTGAGATGCTCACCGACGCCAGTCAGGGAAAAGAGTTCGCGCAGGGTCCAGCACACCCAGAGGTCTTTTTCAACGCTCTGGGCATGGAGGTGCATCTCATCCTGTAGTTCGATGCAGGCTCTTTTCCGTCGTTCCGGGGAGCTATGAAGAAATGCATCCATTCAGGCTGTTTTTAGTTGGCCAGAGATTTGATGAAAAATATCCGCAATCCATGCTGGGGCGCAGGCTGCGTCGGCAGGAAGAGCAGCAATGTCGGCTGGCGAGAGATTTCGGCGGAGTCTTGCGATGATGTCGTCGTCCACGAATCGTTTTCCAATCCAGCGCAAGGCGAGGATCACGAGTGCGCTGGTCGGGTTCCGAGTTGATACGAATCGCGGTGATACATGGCGAAGCAGAAGGTGGCCTTTTCCGCGGCTTACTGAACGACTGCGGCCTGTGGTCAGGAGCATGGGGCGCATTGGCACTTGATCCGTGAGCCCAAGCGCATTGGCGGCGTGAGCACCTGTGGAGAAGATGCGTGAGTTATCTCGGCGTGTGATCGCATCGTGAAACGGGCCGGTATCCGGTCCGAGAACGCCAAATAATGGATTCACCACAGGCACATGATAAAGGCCCCGCCCCGCACGCCGCAGCAGACCGGATTTGCAGTTTCGGGAAAGCGCCTTGTCCACGGCGGTGCGGGAGCCAAGATCCAGGAAATCCGCCGGTGCCCAAACATGATCTTTCGCCCCGGATTGGATTCGGGCAAGGATGGCGGCATCGATCGAGTCAGCATGTTTCCTTATGGCGTCATTTATTTTTGTCAGAAAAATGCATAAAACTTCTGACAAAACCAAGTTCCGATCTCGTATGCTTGATCCAAGCATGGAATTGGAGCGATCAGGAATTGATGAAGCGCTCCAAAAAATACCACACGAGTTTGTTCAATGAACCTTGGAGGGAGAGAGGGATTCCAGTGGCGGGCATTCAAAGAGAGGCATCAGGAAACTTTTCGAAGGCTCTCCGGTAAAGCGAACAGATCGACACTGGCCCCTTCGGGTCGCCACGCCACCCGACCGTCCTCAAGAAGCCGTTTGATCGTGCCGTGAGTCGAGCCACGCAGGGTCTGGACGCGGTCGCCAATTGCCAGAGAGGCGGATTGCCAGAGGGAATCGACAGCGGAAATCATCGAGTCCCGATCGAGCACTCCAGCGATGTAGTGGGCAACGGCGGAGGAGAGTTCGCGGCGGCGCAGTGTCGGGAGTTCCGAAAAAATCGTGTCGCAGGTTCTTCGCCCGATGTCAGCGAAAGTGTTGCCGTTGAAAAAAAGAAACGGGGCGGACCTGTGGAGGTTGCGGAGGAAGTCGAGCGTCTCGAGGAGCGAGGAGTCGGTCAGGCGGAAAGTTTCCCAGTAACCTTCGCACGCGCCTCCAGTCTCTGAATTAATTCCGTGCTGCGCCGAACCTCGCTGGCACGCTGCTCGGTTGAGGCCGACGACAAGCTGCCAACTCCAGTTTTTGAGAATAGCGGCTCTGGTTTGTAACGGGGATTGTTCGCCAAGACCTCCTCGAGAAGGTCATCCTCCGTCAGATGCTCCAGAAGATCTAAGCGAAGTCTCATTCGATTAACCATTTGACCGGATGGCCTGGGAATCAAGAAGGATTTTCACGGGACCAGAAATTTTTATCCCACGCCTTGTCGAGGCGGTGGAAACTCATGCCCTCATTCGTCGCCTTTGTAGTCGGAGAAATAGAGCCCGGCGCTCGCCACTTCATCAGATATACGGTCCATCGCTGCCCGGCGGGTCTGATCGCGCTTTTTCTCATACTCCAGCAGGTCTTTGAAGGTGACTCTGCGGTGTGTGCCCACGAGGCGGAACGGGATTTCGCCCTTTTCCAGCAGGTTCACCAAAAATTGCCGCGACACACCGAGGTAGTTTGCCGCCGCCCTCACCGGTCACTTGTGCGCTTTGGAAGAAAACTCGCCATCGGCACTCATGGCACCCCTCTCCACATCTCCATCCTGCGAGGCAAACGCGCCGACTCCACCACGCTGCGAAGCACGATTCAAATCCAAGACGCCGTCTTTGTTTTTGATGGCGGCATGAGCAGCAAAATCAACCTCCAGCCCCCTCCAAGACGAAGGCCTCGAATCCGCCCTCGCCAGGCTCGCGGCTGCCAAGCGCACCAAGCCCGAACGCTCCATCAACCATGTGCGCATCTGCTTCGTGGCCTACTCGATCAGCGCCCGCTTCGCCCGCCAGTGGCGCCCGTGTGGCGAAACTGGCGAAGTCACCCGCATCCTACGCCAACTCCAAATCATCCGCTTTTGGGGCATCCACCTCAAAAACGAAGGCCTCCAAATCCTCACACAAATCGCCAAAGTCCCCGCCGACCTCAACGCCCAACTCGCCAAGATCAAATTTCTACACCTCTTAGGCGCCCCGCTCGCTTGGGCAATAAACGCGGAACCAGCACACGCGGAGCCCGAAAAAAATCGCTCCGCTTGTGTTTATCAGCCTCTTTGGTTGGGAAGGAAGGAAGTCAGGTTAGTGTACAACAAGTCCGAATGACTCACTCTGATTTCCTCAAAACCAAAAAGCACAAATTCTTTTTTGAACAGATGCGAAACAAAAGGTTGTGAGAGATTGTAAACTTTTACTTTGCAGATGTCTAAGCGACAGCCTCCTCGGTTTTGTGGGCAATGACAAAGCCAAGTTTGTCTCCATCTTTTTGAACGGTGACCGCATCGCCGGGCTTGATGTTGCCTTTAAGCACTTCCTCGGCCATGGGATCCTCGATGTATTTTTCCACGGCGCGTCGCATTGGGCGGGCTCCGTAGGTCGGATCGTAGCCTTTACTGATGAGGAATTCCTGTGCGGTGGCATCGAGCGTGAGGTGGATGTTCTTTGTCTTGATGCGTTCCACGACTTTGCTGATTTCGAGATCCACGATTTTGATGAGATCGGGTTTTTCGAGTGTGTGGAAGACGATAATGTCGTCTAGACGGTTGATGAACTCCGGTTTGAATACACGTTTGGCTTCACCGAGAATTTTTTCTTTCATCACGTCGTAGTTGTCCGTGCCGGCAACTGGCGCGCCAAAGCCGAGAGTGGTCTGCTTTTTGATCAGTTCCGCTCCGACGTTCGAGGTCATGATGATGATGGTATTGCGGAAATCGATCTTGCGACCAAGCGAGTCAGTGATCTTGCCTTCCTCCAGAATTTGAAGAAGGAGATGCATGACATCCGGGTGGGCTTTTTCGATTTCGTCGAATAGCACAACGGCGTAGGGCTTGCGGCGCACAGCCTCGCTAAGTTGCCCGCCTTCCTCGTAGCCGATGTAGCCGGGAGGTGAACCGATGAGGCGGGAGGCGCTGAATTTCTCCATGTATTCGCTCATGTCGATCTGGATGAGCGCATCGGCGGTGCCGAACATAAATTCGGCCAGCGTGCGAGCAAGAAAGGTTTTCCCGACGCCAGTCGGGCCGAGGAAAATGAATGAACCGATTGGACGCTTTGGATCCTTGAGGTCTGCGCGGGAGCGGCGGAGGGCTTTGCTGATAGCCACAACGGCCTCGTTTTGGCCAATGACTTTGCCTTCGAGTTCACCTTCCATCGCGAGGAGCTTGGTAGTTTCCTGCTGCTCCATGCGGGAAAGAGGCACGCCAGTCCACTTGGAGAGGACCTGCATGATCTCTTCCGCGCTGACGGTGACTTCCTTTTCTTCTTTGTGGGCGCGCCACTCGGAGAGAATGCCTTCGAGCTTATCCTTAGCCTGCTTCTCGACATCGCGGAGGGACGCGGCTTTCTCGAAGTCCTGGGACTTTATGGCGGCTTCCTTGTCGAGGCGGATGGTTTCAATTTCGGCTTCGATGTCTTTGACATCCGGGGGGCGGGTCATCGCAGCGATACGCGCGCGGGAACCGGCTTCATCCATGAGGTCAATCGCCTTATCAGGCAAGAAGCGTCCAGTGAGGTAGCGGTCAGAGAGTTTAGCGGCTGCTTCGAGTGACTCGTCGAGGAATTTGGCCTTGTGGTGGGCCTCGTATTTCGGACGAATGCCGTGAAGAATCTGAATCGTCTGATCGACAGTTGGAGCCTCGACTTTGACCTGTTGGAAACGGCGCTCAAGGGCGGAGTCTTTCTCAATATATTTGCGGTATTCGTTTAGCGTTGTAGCTCCGACGCACTGCATTTCGCCACGACTGAGAGCGGGCTTGATGATGTTCGAGGCATCCATCGCCCCTTCGGCGGAACCAGCTCCGACAAGAGTGTGGAGTTCGTCGATGAACAGAATGATATTTTTGTTTTTGCGAATCTCATCCATCACGGCCTTGATGCGTTCTTCGAATTGGCCACGGTATTTGGTGCCAGCGACCATGAGGGCGAGGTCGAGAGTAACGACTCGCTTGTCCCGGAGAATCTCAGGAACGTTGCCGGAGATGATTTCTTGAGCGAGACCTTCGGCGATAGCGGTCTTGCCGACACCGGCCTCGCCGATGAGGACGGGATTGTTCTTCGTGCGGCGGCAGAGAATTTGGACTATTCGTTCGATCTCATCGGCACGTCCAATCACAGGATCAAGTTCGCCTTTGCGAGCCTGCTCGGTGAGATCGCGGCCATAAGCTTTAAGAGCCGGCGTTTTATTGGAGGGCTTGCTGCTTGGGCCAGCCTCGGTGGGGATCGCGTCGCCATCCTCATCGGCAGCGAAGTTCGGATCGAGCTCTTTTAGAATTTCATTGCGGGTGCGTTCGATGTCCACCTCAAGATTTTTTAGAACGCGTGCTGCGACTCCCTCGCCCTCGCGGAGAAGACCCAGAAGAATGTGCTCGGTTCCAACATAGGAATGCTGCAGGCTTTTTGCTTCCTTTCCGGCAAGAGCGAGGACTTTTTTGACGCGCGGAGTGTACGGAATGTTTCCCACCATTTTGGTCTCCGGGCCGGAGCCGACTTGTTTTTCGACCTCCATGCGTACGGTCTCAAGATCAAGACCCATCTTTTGGAGGACATTTACAGCAACACCCTGACCAAGTTTAATCAACCCCAGAAGCAAATGCTCGGTGCCGACATAATTGTGATTGAAGCGGTCGGCTTCCTTGCGGGCAAGAGCGAGAACCTGTTGGGCACGTGGAGTGAAGTTGTTCATCATTGATTTTCGGTGTTGACGGGTATGGAGAGCCTGAGGCGTGCTATGTCCGGCTGAGGCACCTGTGATAGTTTGGCGCGAATAATAGTGGCGCGCAAGGCGTCCCTTTCCTCGGAGGACATTTTTGCGACTTGAGCGCCCTTTTGAAGATGGGCGGGCTGGGTTTCGATAAAAAGCTCATCCACTGGAAAGCGGTGGGCATCAGGGAAAACGGAAAGGTCTATACCGAGTTTGATAATCGAAAGGAGATTCAAAGCCTCCTTGGAGCTGATGGAATAGGAATGGCAGAGGAGGCCATAAGCGCGGCCGATCTGATCGTGCAGGGTGATGGACTTGCGTTGGGCCAAGAGGGCACGCGCATTTTGTTCGTGCTCGATGACCTGCTCGATAACGCGGTTCAGTCGTCCGATGATTTCCTCCTCAGCCTCACCGAGGGTTGTCTGGTTAGAAACCTGAAAAAGGTTACCCATTGCTTCGGTACCTTCTCCGTGGAGACCACGCACGGCGAGGCCGATCTTATTAACGGAATTGATGATCTTGTTGATCTGGTCGCTCATGACGAGGCCAGGCAAGTGGAGCATGGCCGAGGCACGCATGCCGGTGCCGACATTTGACGGGCAGGCCGTTAGGTAGCCTAATTCCGCACTGTAGGCGAATTGCAGACTGCATTCGAGTTCGGAATCAACGCTGTTGATCATCTTGAAAACATTATCAAGCTGAAGGCCGCATCGAATGGCCTGCATGCGCAGGTGGTCTTCCTCGTTGATCATCACGCTGAGCGATTGCGGCGCATTCATGACCACCGCGCTGCCGACGCCTTTGGCTGCGTGCTCGCGACTGATGAGGTGCCGTTCGACGAGAACCTGTTTTTCCAAAGGCGAAAGAGCCTCTAGGTTTTCGGAATAGGACTCGACCATTTCCGGGAGGTGCTCCACGGCCTCTTTGACGAGGTTCATCACATCCAGACGCTCAGATTTTTTAGCCCAACCGGGGAAGGGTTTGTCTCGAAGGTTGCGAGCGAGACGAACTCGGCTTGAAACAACGATCTGACGATTGGGACCATCGCCCGAGAGCCACTCGCCGGAGTTGGCGATGATGCGGGAAAATTTCATGAAGCGAGGTCGGCCTCCACTTTGCGGATTTGGTCCCGGAGGTTAGCTGCAAGTTCGAATTCCTCGGCGTCGATGGCCTTGGATAGGTTCTCTTGGAGGGCTTTTATCTTTTCGTTGTGCTCACGGACTTTATGAAATGCGGCTGGAGTTTTTCCAGTGTGCTGCGTTCCCTTGTGCATATTTTTAAGCATCGAAGCGATGCCATCGGCAAAAACCGTGTAGCAATTGCTGCAGCCAAGTCGCCCAGTCTTTTTAAAATCAGCTTGCGTGAATCCGCAGACAGCACATTTGAGGGTGGTTGGAGATTTTTCAATTTGCTGAGAAGCCCCAAGACCAAGCAAGAGGTCTGCGAGAGCAAAGCCTGTTGGATCATTGACGCCCTTCTCTTTCGAACAGCCTTCACAGAGGTTCACTTTTTGCATTTTTCCATCGACAATCTGCGTCAGGAAAACGGTGGCATCCTTATTCTGGCAAACATCACACTGCATCTTATTATATATAGATCGATGTGCCGGTGGATGCTGTCAACTCGTGGAAGCGGGAGATGAGCTTTTTTGTAATCGGTCCGGGCAACCCATCGCCGATCAAGCGTGTGTCGAGCTTTACGGCGGGAATCACCTCGGCTGCAGTGCCCGTGAGAAAACACTCATCGGCCGTGTAAATGTCGTACCGGGTCATCATGGGCTCGTGAATAGGAATACCAAGCTCGGCAGCCAGTTCAAATACCACCTCGCGGGTCACTCCCGCAAGAGCACCCGCTCCAATGGGCGGCGTGGTGATGATGCCGTTTTTCACAATGAAAACATTGTCGCCAGTGCACTCGGCAACAAACCCCTGCTCGTTGAGCATGAGCCCCTCGCCAGCTCCGGCATTTTGGGCCTCGATTTTAGCAAGCACATTATTAAGATAGTTTAGAGACTTTACCATCGGACTCAAGGCCCCGTGTGGAATGCGGCGGGTGGCGCAAGTCACCACCTCAAGCCCGTTCAGATATTTATCCGGTGAATAGAGCGTGATTTTCGAAGCGATAATGACGATCGAAGCCTTCGGACAGAGAGCCGGATTGAGCCCTAAATCGCCGACTCCACGCGTGACAACTAGACGCACATAGCCGTCTTGAAGTTCATTTCTGCGTATGGTTTCAAGTGTCGCTTCGGTAACAGCCGCTTTGTCGAGGCCAACATCAAGACAAATCGCTCGGGCGGAATCAAACAGTCGATCGATGTGCTTTTCGAGACGAAAGACGCGTCCTTTGTAAAAGCGGATCCCCTCAAAAACGCCGTCGCCATAAAGCAATCCGTGGTCGAAAACCGAAATTTTTGCGCACTCCTTGTCGTAGAATTCGCCGTCTATGTAAATTTTCATTGGTTGAATTCCAGATGGCAGGGCATATTTCTGGAAAACGCGATCTTACCCGAATAAAGTAATATTACAAGTACTGACCTGCGATTGAGAAATGGGCCATGCCAGAGAATAGTCCCGCTAGGTGGTGATGTTGGGCGCTCAGGGGGCCACTTTTTTAATGTTTGGTTTTGGCGAATTCGAGGTGGCCATCTTTTTCTGTGGCTCGGATGTGGTCGCCTTCACAAAACTGGCCGTCGAGGATTTCGAGGCTCAGGGGATCGAGGATTTGTCGTTGGATGACGCGCTTGAGGGGCCGAGCGCCATAGGCGGGGTCGTAGCCCTCCTTGGCGAGGAAGAGCTTGGCGGAGTCGTCTAGGGTAAGAGAGATATTTTGCTTGGCGAGACGGGCGACGAGGCGGCTCAGCTGAATGTCCACGATGTGGGTGATTTGGCTGGCGTTGAGGCGATCGAAGATGATCGTCTCGTCTATACGGTTAAGGAACTCGGGCCGGAAATGACCACGGAGAGCTTCCTGCACCCGGCGGTTCCGCTCATCTTTAGGCAGGTCTTCCATGATGTACTGGCTGCCGATGTTTGAAGTGAGGATGAGAACGGTGTTTTTAAAATCCACTGTGCGG
>JBIJCR010000066.1:0-12658 GCA_044344595.1 Terrimicrobiaceae bacterium | reverse complement strand
GCGCTGGTTGCTGCATGACTTCATACCGTCACAGAGGATGATCTGTTTATGATGCGATAGGTTTGAAATGATTTGTGCGATATCAAACAAAAGCCAAAGCCTTTCCTGTCAATTCTCTCCATCCTGCCCTCCTGTCTAAAAATCCGTTTTCGGGATTGTGGTTCTTGCTGTGCAAATAAGCCGGCTGTCTTGATCTGCTGTTGGCCTTCACTGTTTTCAAAGTCAACAAAAAAGCCCGGGGCTTTGGCCCCGGGCTTTTTGCAAGGAATCGGTGCCTCAGGCAAAGACCCCAGCCGATTTTTCAGCTCGTTTGCGAGCGTTGGCGTCTAGGATTTTTTTGCGGAGGCGGAGCGATTTGGGAGTGACCTCGACATACTCGTCGGGTGCGATGTATTCGAGCGAGCGCTCAAGACTCATCACAATCGGAGGGGCGAGCGAGATGCCCTTGCCGTCGCCTTGGCTTCGCATATTGGTCAATTTTTTCGCCTTGCAAGGATTCACTGGCATATCGTCGGGGCGAGCGTTTTCGCCAATAATCATTCCCTCGTAAATTTCCTCTTGCGGCCCAATGAAGAGACGACCGCGCTCTTGGATGCTGTCGAGCGCATAGGCCATGCTGGTGCCGCCTTCCATCGATACAAGAACCCCGTTGTTGCGGCTTGGAATCTCGCCTTTATGCGGTCCGTATTCTTTGAAAAGATGGCTGGCAATGCCGTGGCCTTTGGTGAGATTCACAAGATCCGTCTCGAAGCCAATGATACCCCGCGTCGGAGTGATAGCCTGCACGAGAACGCTGTGTGGGTTGTGCTCCATGTTGACGATCTCAGCCTTGCGACCGGCGAGGTTTTGCAGAATGTCACCAAGGTTTTCAGGCGGAACATCGACATAGAGAGTTTCCATCGGCTCGAGCACGGAACCGTCCTCGGCACGCTTGAAAATAACCTCGGGACGGGAAACAAGAAGCTCAAAGCCCTCGCGACGCATCTGCTCCACGAGCACTGCGATTTGCATCTCGCCACGGGCTTTCACATCGAAATGACCAGCGACATCGGTGTCGGCGACTGTTATGGAGACATTTCCTCGCGTCTCGCGGATGAGGCGGTCACGAATCTGGCGGGCGGTGAGCAGCTTTCCCTCACGACCAGCCAGGGGCGAGTCGTTCACGCAGATTTTCATGGAGATCGTTGGCGGATCGATCTCGACGAATGGCAGGGCTTCGCGGTCTTCGTTGTCCACGAGCGTCTCGCCGATGAAAATCTCCTCGAATCCGCTAATGCCCACGATATCTCCGGAGGAGGCCTCTTGGACTTGGACTTTTTCCAATCCCTCGTGGGAAAAAATTGCCGTAACTTTGCCTTTTTCCTTCTGCCCACCCTTGTGAATGCAGACGATGGTCTGCCCCATCTCAACCTTGCCGCTGATGATGCGTCCGTAAGCGATACGGCCTAGGTAGTCGCTGTAGTCGAGGTTCGACACGAGCATGCGGAAAAAGTCCACATCAGGCTTGGGTGGAGGTGGGATGTGTTTGACGATCGCCTCATAGAGAGGCTGCATGTTGTCGCTGGAATCTGTGACTTCGTTTTTGGCGAAACCCTGCTTGGCGCTGGCATAGATGTGAGGAAAGTCGAGTTGCTCGTCGCTCGCGCCAAGCTCCATGAAAAGTTCAAACACCATGTCGAGAACCTTGTGCGGACGCGCATTCTCGCGATCGATTTTGTTGATAACCACAATCGGCTTGAGACCATTTTCCATCGCCTTGCGCAGCACGAATTTCGTTTGCGCCTGCGGCCCGTCGTGGGAGTCCACAACAAGCAGTACACCGTCCACCATTTTCATGATTCGCTCGACCTCTCCGCCGAAGTCGGCGTGACCGGGAGTGTCCACGATGTTGACATGGTAATCCTTCCAGCGGAAAGCGGCATTTTTGGCGCGAATGGTGATGCCTTTTTCCTTCTCCAGATCCATCGAGTCCATCATGCGCTCGTCAGTTTTTTGGTTGGCACGGAAGGTTCCTGCCTGCTTGAGGAGCTGATCAACGAGTGTTGTTTTGCCGTGATCGACGTGGGCGATGATGGCGATATTGCGAATATTTTCCATAAATAATAGTTCGCTCGGCTGTGAGCGGGGACGGAATATGCGGAGGTCGGCGCGCGCTGTCAACAAACCCCGCGCAACGGAAAAGACTTATTTTGCCATGGGCAGGATTTCGCGAATCCTGCAAGTCAGCTCCGCAAGGGTGAATGGCTTCCTCAATACATCGACAAACGGATCTGTAAAACCAAATGCTGCAATTGTTTGGTCGGTATGACCAGAAGTGTGGAGAATCTTCAACTCTGGCGATGCTCGCTGCATAAGCCGGGCCATCTCGCGACCGCTCAGGAGGGGAAGCGCGATATCCGCGATGACGAGCACGGGAGGGTCGCCTTTGTGCTCCGCAAAAACATCAAGGCCCTCGATTCCGTTAGAGGCCTGCAAAACTTTATAGCCTAGCTCTTCAAGCTGTACTGCGATCATGTCTCGAAGCACATGATTATCCTCTGCAATTAGGATTTTTTCAAAGCCGCGCAGCATTGCAGCACTCGCCGGAACCTCTTGTTCAGAGAGCTCGACGCCATCAGCCGCAGGCAAATAAATCCGGAATCGCGTCCCCCATCGTGCATGGCTTTGAACTGCAATCTGCCCATGCATCGACTCGATCAATCGCTTGCACGTCGCAAGACCCAGTCCTGTACCACGCCCTTCGGGCTTTGTCGTAAAAAATGGCTCGAACAACCGACTCTTCACTTCGCGGGTCATCCCGCCGCCGTTGTCCTGCACATTGAAAAAAACGAAATCCCGTTTAATTTTTCTAACTCTCCCGGTTTCGATTCGTATGGTACCGCGTTTGAGGATCGCGTCGCGGGCGTTCAGGACGAGATTTATGAGCACCTGCTCGATATCACTGCGATCAACCGTGACAAGCAGAGGCCTATCTGTGGTGGAAACCGCGAGCTCTACATTCTCGGAGAGCAAGCGTGAGAGCATGGACTCGGCGTTTTTTACAATTCCGTTCAAATCAAGAACAGCGGCAGCTCTTTTTCTGTCGCGGCTGAAAACAAGGAGCTGGCGGGTAAGCGAGGCGGCCTGGGCACATGCGTATTCGATTTGTGAAGCGTGCTTGTGCAGGCGCGTTCCCTCGGCGAGCTCGGCAAGGAGCAGGCCACTGTTGGCCATGATGATTGTGAGAATATTATTATAGTCGTGGGCGACCCCCCCGGTGAGCTCTCCAAAAATTTCGAGCTTCTGCGCGCGGGTGAGTTGGTCGCCGAGGGATTTCCTGTCGTTCCGGAGCGCAGCCTCATCCAAGGCCCGTCGCACGGCGGGCGTCAAGCGCGAGAGGCGGTCTTTCAAAATGTAGTCGGTCGCACCGTTGTGAAGGGAATCCACAGCCGCCTCCTCGCCGATTACCCCCGAAACGATCAAAAAGGGTACATCGGGCTTCAATTGCCGGGCGAGTCGAAGGGCCTCTATTCCATCAGCGCCGGGCAGTGAGAAATCAGCCAAAACGAGATCGACACCCCCGCGTTCAAGGGCCTGCAAAAACGCGGCCTCCGTATCCACCCGGTCAATTTGGCAGTCCATGCCATCCGCTTCCAGCCTGCGCAATATCAACTCGGCATCGAGCGGGTCGTCCTCCAGATGAAGAATCCGGCACTTCATCGCTGGCCGCGAAGCGAACGCGCCGGGGGTGTGTTCAGACCGGTCCAGAAGTGGCCAATGGCCTGAAGGGTTTCGACGAAGCGCGAAAAGTCCACAGGCTTCACCACATACGCGTTTGCACCATTCTCATAGCATAGAGAAACATCCCGGCGTTCGCCCGATGAGGTGAAAACCAACACTGGAATGCACTGCGTGCGGGCATCGCTTTTTATGGCGCGCAGGACCTCTATCCCGCCGATTCCAGGCATCTTGAGATCGAGCATCACCAGCGCGGGTTGCGAGCCCCCTCGGCTACTCCATGCACGGCGCCGGAGCAAATAATCCAGGGCATCCTCGCCAGTATGCACGACCTCGATGCGGCGCCTCGGATCAAGGGTCTGCATTGCCGAGAGCGCCAACTCGACATCGGCAGGGTCATCCTCAGCAAGAAGTATGTGAGCCGTATCAGGCGTCATTTTGAGATTTGCGGGGGAGGGTGAAATAAAATGTGGCTCCTGAATCCGCCTTGCCAAGCGCCCACACGCGACCGCCGTGACGGCGGATGATGCGTTGCACATTGGCCAGACCGATACCTGTCCCCTCGAACTCATCAGCGTTAGGCAGCCTCTCAAAGACGCCGAAAATTTTTTGCGCATAGCGGGGATTGAAACCAACTCCGTTGTCGCGGATGTAGATCGTATCCTCATCCTCTTGACCCGGCTCGGTGCCGATTTCAATAACGGCGCGGTTGCGTTTCGATGTGAACTTGATGGCGTTGGAAAGCAAGTTCACAAGTGCCTGGCGCATGAGCGAGCGGTCCACCGTCACCATGGGCAGGTCTTGGATTTTCCAGCTAATGATTCGATCCTTCGTTTCATGGCGAAGATCATCCAATGCCTCCATGACAAGCGTAAGCATATCCACCGTCACCTTCTGCACCTCGGAACGACCGATGCGGGAGAACGCGAGCAGGTCCTCTATCAACTCGGCCATGCGCCGAGCTGCTCCTCCAATCGTTAAGAGGTGCCGCCGCTGGGCATCCGTAAGGTCGTCTGCGGCTTCTTTTTCAAGAATCTCGACAAATCCCATTATATGGCGCAGCGGTGCCCGGAGGTCGTGCGAAACCGAGTAGGTGAACGCCTCCAACTCGCGGTTTGCGCCCTCGAGTTCGCAGGTGCGCGCGGCGACACGCTGCTCGAGCATTTCGTTAATCCGCCGCACTTGATCCTCAGCAAGTCGGTGCTGGGTGACATCACGCAGGTTGCATTGAATGAACTCTCGTCCGCTGGAATGGAAGAGGTTGCAAACGGCTTCGACTTGAATGTGCAAACCATCCCGGTTTTCCACACTCAGGTTCTCCCTACGAATGACGGGGTCGGCACGAAACTCATTAAAAAAAGATCCATCGTTGGGAAAAAGCGCGTGCAGGGGGGCGATGTTCTCAGGATTTGCAGCGATGAGGCACGACCTGGAAAGACCAGTCAAAAGGCACATCGCAGGGTTCACATCCACAATACGGCGCGTGCGGAAGTCCAACACAGATATACCGTCTTGCGATGTTTCAAAAAGCCTCTTGTAGGAAATCTCTGATTCCTCGGTTGGAGGTAGTGGCATATCCCTCAGGAATTCCTTGGAGCCGCTTTTCCTGACTGGCGGTGATGTGGTCATAGATCTACCGCATACTTAAAATCTGCCAGCCACATCAACAATGGGGGCAATGCCCCATTCCCCGCAAAACAGCCCCCCCCCGGCAGAGTTGCCTCCTGGAATTTCTATTCTTCGATGTAAAACAACAGGAAGAGTGCAAACGATATCTTCGAAAATCGTAAGATTCAAATCGGGGCTATGGTCCGCCCGGTAAAAAAGAGGTTTCTAACCTTTGCGAGCAAGCCCCCAAAGCTTGAAATATTTCAAGTAAACATAGAACGCCTCCATGCAGGCAACGAGCAGGCCGGGTAATCCTTCGCGATAGCCACGACGCAGCAGGAAAAACTTAAAAAAACGCGCCTTTGGTTTGAGAAGAAGATCCACGAGTCCAGCACGCATGCCTTTAGCATGAAGAGCCTGAGCAGCAGAGGAGGAATGGGCATTAAGGCGGGCGACATGGTCGGCAATGTCGCGGTAGGTGTAGTGCCGGAGCTCTCCCCGCATACGGCCAATGCCCCCCTGCACACGGGCATGCTCATGGGGCTCCTCACCGTGCCAGGTGACAAACTCGCGGCGAGCCAGACGCAGCCTCCACTCAGGATGCCACCCGCCTTTGCGCCACCAGCGGCCTAAATAAAAAACAACGCGCAGAAGCTCGAATCCATTCTCTTTAACCTCACCGAGCGCATCCGCCTGAAGCATCGAACGAATCTCGTTACGCAATTCCGGAGAGACCTCCTCGTCGGCATCTAGGTTGAGAATCCACGAACGGGTGCAAAGCGAAAGGGCGTGGGATTTTTGCTCCACATAGCCACTCCATTCCCGGTGAGCGATACAGCAATTGTGCCTTGCGCAGATTTCCAGAGTTGCGTCGGTGGACCCCGAGTCTAGCACTACGATTTCATCGCACCACGAGAGGCTTTCAAGGCAGCGCTCGATGGAAGCAGCCTCGTTTTTGCAAACGATGAATGCGGAGATGCCGGTCATGCGCGAGTAGACTGGAGACGCAAAGCAATTTTGCGAAAGGAAAGAAACTCGATAGCCCGTTGCTGGGAGGCTTCAACTTCCTCCTGCCAAGCCTTGTCATTTGTGAGCAGGAGACGAGCCGAGTCCAGCAAATCCTCCCGCGAGGCCGGCGAACTTATACCGGGAAAGGCAATGCGCTCGACGGCGCCATTTCCTCCCACGCAGGGGATGCGGCAAAGCAAGGCCGCAGATGCGCTGGTGCCCGGACCCGCGTTGGTATCAAACTGCCACACGATCCGGTGGAGTGACATCACACGCAACAGATCAGCGTGATCGACCGGTGCTTCGATAATGAAGAACAACGGATTGTTTTTTCGAAGACTTTTCAAAATCATCCCACCCCGACGCCCTTCGGTGTTAACAACAGCAAGCGGGCATTCCAATTCGCGTGAGAGGCGGTCGGCGACCATGAGGGCTGCGATATGGTTCGCTCCGTCGGAGAGAAAGGAGTTCGTTCCAATAAAAATGCCGCGGCGCTTTCCAGAAGGCTGGCTGAAATCCCAAGCAGGGTCATCCACTGGGCATGGATGTGGGATGAACTGGGTCTCCAAAGCGCCAGCCGTCTTGTAGAGGCTCACGCTTTCGGGAGTAGCGGCTATGGCTCCATCCGCTGAGCGACAGATTTCGCGAAAGACTTCAAAACGCGTTACATCACCGAGCAATGTCGCAAAGTCGCCCGAGCGAGATTCGCGACAGGACACCCGCACACGCGCACCCCGCATGCGGAGGACTTTCAGCGCAGCAGAGGCCTTGCGGAGATTGTTTTTATCCAAAATCAACAGGATATCGTTTGCATCTGCTGGAAGTGTGCGCAGGCCGCAATGAAAGGATCCGTTGAGGCATGCAGCATAGGCATGGATGCCTTCGGGGGCCGGACCGTCATCACTTGGGCTTCCAGGCCCATTCGCGAACGAGCGGCTGAGCAAGCGTGAGCCGGTTTGAACAACGGCGAAACTCATGCGGATTTCACTTTTTCCCAGAGACTGTCCAGTTCTTTCAGAGGAGTGTCCTCGACCTTGCGCCCAGCAAATCCGAGTTCGCGCTCGATGCCTTGAAAGCGAGAGATGAAGCGATTTGTGGAGCCCGCGAGGGCCGTCTCGGCATCGACTCCCAGCTTGCGGGCGAGGTTCACAGCCGTGAAGAGCAAGTCGCCGACCTCGGCTTCGAGGGATGCGGCATCACCCGCCGCGATGGCCTCGCGCACTTCCGCGATTTCCTCGGAAAACTTGCCGAAAACTGGCTCGACATCCGGCCAATCGAATCCAACACGCGCAGCTTTTTTTTGAACAGTCTGGGCCTTGAGCAAAGAAGGAAGTGCCCCAGCGAGATGATCGAGCACACTGGACGTGCCGCCTTTTTCAGCTCGTTTGATCTGTTCCCACTGCCGCAGAACTGCGTCGGAGTCCACTGCCAATTTGTCACCAAACACATGCGGGTGGCGGCGGATCATTTTTTCACAGACCGTGACGGCCACTTCGTCGAGCGAGAAAGCGCCTCTCTCCGAACCCATCTGGGCATGCATGACGATATGGAGCAACAAATCGCCGAGTTCTTCACGCAGGTTGCCATCGTCCGAGCGCTCGATAGCGTCTATGACTTCGTAGCACTCCTCGACAAGTAAGGGTCGCAACGAAAAGTGCGTCTGCTCACGATCCCAAGGACATCCATCAGGAGCGCGAAGGCGGGCGACAATTTCCTGCAGGCGGGCGATCCCGTCTAAATCTTCCATAGTGAGCTGTTAGAATTACCGAATTCGTTGACCTCCTCGCTGCTCGAGCGAAGCATAAAAATCATCAGTAGCGAAATCGCAAGGATGGTTCCGATATAAACCCCGAACCCCAGCCATGACGGCAACTGCTGCACCGCCATGGCATGATAGAAATCCTTGAACGAGCGGATCTGCTCCTTCGTGTGAATGAAAATCTTCAGTGTCCAGGCCAGCATCACAAATCCAAAAATGAACGCATAATTCCGCTTCAGTCGGCGAGCAACAGCCTCGAGCTTGCTTATTTTGAATGAGGGCAGAATGAGATCCTCGCAAACAAGCCTTCGCCACTCGCCGTCGAGAATTTTCGGGCTCTGCGAAATCATCGGCACAAGAAAGTGCGCCTCCAGCATGCGAACGCGCCCGCGGAATGCGTCGTAGAATCGATAACGCCTCGCCTCAATCCAAAGCATGATCCAGACGAGTGCGAGATTGAAAAAGAAAATGATGTGAGGAACCTCGCGGATGGAAAACGCAAATCCAATAATCGTCGTGCTGGTAGTAATGGCCCATGTCGTTGTGACATCAAGCCTCTGACGCCAGATCATGATGCGGCCCAGTTCGCCCCGATAGAAATGCGAGAGGGCGTTGACATAGCAGGGATCCTTGAGGTTGGGATCGGTTTGGCGGGCTGGCGGAGAGTCTTGAGATTCGGACATTTTTTATGATCCCCCATCCTTGGCGATGAGTTGGGCGCGGGCTTTTTCGAGGTGCTCGCGCTCGCCCGGCGTCAGGCTATCAATGCCGTGGCGGGAGATTTTTTCAAGGATCGGATCAATCGCATCAAGCGCATCCCCTCTGGCAGGCGCTGCATTGGGACGAGCTACAGGTCGTGGTAACGGCTGGTTTTTTTGCGAGCGTTGATGCAGGCGGAATCTAAAGCGCCCTTGCTGAAAGCCGATGAAAAGACATGCTGAAACGCAATCCACCACTAATACAGCGAGGGATTGATAGTCTGAAAGGGCCAAACATTGAAGCGAATTGATGCTCAGAAGCGCGAGTGCAATCCATTTTGCCTGAATGGTGAAAAAGATTTCAGCGGTCGGGTAGATCAAAGCAAATCCGACGAAGACGCCAAAGTGCAGCGCGCTCGATCCGTCGTAAATTGTTCTCCACCCGATAAAATCGCACAGCGTGAGAAAAAGAGACGGCGCAAGCAGCAGAATGAGATAAAGCTTTATGAATGCCGATCGGCCGAGGTAGCTCTCGATTTCCCTGCCGAAAACAACAAGCAGATACAGCTCAAACAAAAACACCCAGTAAGGTGGCGTGTGGATAAACGCATACGTAAAAAGCTGCCAGAGCGACGCATCGCGCGACACGGAATCACTCGAAAACATGAGCGACTGCAGCAACGCCTCGGAACCAGCCGCCATAGCCAGAGCGCTTAAAATGAGAGCGACCCCATGCAATCCAGCCACCACGGTGCTCACATAGACTGGGAAATTCCCCAGCCAGGTGAGAGGCCCATTATTGTCTGGACTGCGTTGAGCAATCATTTCGATCAAGAAACTATGCCCTATTGGAAAGCCCCACAAGCGGGAAGTCGCAAGGGCTTTTTCCTATTGCGAAGCGCCTGCGACGGCGGCAAAGTGCCGCGCATGGGAACATTTGTAATATTGCTGATTGTTCTGGCAGTGGTAGCGGGATTTTTCCTGCTTTTCGTCATAGGCCAATACAATCAGCTCGTGACGCTGCGCAACCGGTTTAAAAATGCCTTCTCGCAGATCGATGTTCAGCTCAAACGCCGCCACGACCTCATCCCGAATCTCGTCGAGACCGCCAAGGGATACCTCCAGCACGAGAGTAAAACCCTCGAAGCCGTGACTCAGGCTCGCAACATCGCCCAGACTGCCACCAGCCGCGCCGCCACGAATCCCGGCGATCCGCAAGCAATGCGCGAACTCGCTGGGGCAGAGGCCGGGCTCACCGGCGCTCTCGGACGCCTCATGGCCGTTGCCGAAGCCTATCCCGACCTCAAGGCAAACCAAAACATGCTCCAACTCACCGAGGAGCTAACCTCCACCGAAAACAAGGTCGCCTTCGCCCGGCAGGCCTACAACGATTCAGTGATGATCTACAACACGAAGCGCGAAGTTTTTCCGACAAACATCATTGCAGGCATATTCCAATTCGGGCCCGCCGAGTTGTTCCAAGTTGAAAACCCCGCCGAACGCGAGGCGCCGAAAGTTTCGTTCACATGATGCCGGTCACCCCGTCGCTCTCCGCTTTTCTGGAAAAGGCGGCCACCGACCGCGTTGTGCCCGTGATGTGCGAGATCGTGGCGGATGGCGACACGCCTGTCTCCGCCTTCGCCAAGCTCTGCGGCGAAGCCCCATCCTTTCTCCTCGAATCCGCCGAGCAAAAAGACCAGACCGGCCGCTTTTCCTTTCTGGGATTCGGTGCGCGAGCGACCTTCACCGCCACAGGAAAAACCCTCACGCTCACCGAGGGCGGCACCTCCCGCACCTTCGAGACCGACCGCGACCCGCTCGATGAACTCGAAAAGTGGATGGCGCCCTACCGCACAGCCACAGACCCCTCGCTACCCCTCTTCCACGGCGGCGCCGTCGGCTACCTGAGCTACGATTGCATCCGCTGGTTCGAACCCACTATTTCAGCCCCGCCAAAGGACGAACTCGGAATCCCCGACATGTTTTTCATGGTCACCGAGGCCGTTGTCGCCTTCGACCACCGCCAACGCCGGATTCGAATTGTTGCGAATGCCTTTCCGGAAAAGGAAAACCCAGCCGCAGACTACGATGCCGCCTGCGAGAAGATCCGCAGCATCCTCGAGTCGCTTTCTAAGCCCATAGCGTTCGATCCGATCTTCACAGAGTCGACCCCCGTGCCCGCACTATCCACCTCGAACACCACCCGCGAGGAATACCACGCCATGGTCCAGCGCGCGCACGAATACATCCGCTCGGGGGATATCTTCCAGATCGTACTCGCCCAGCGTTTCGAGACCGAATTCCACGATGACGCCCTCGATCTTTACCGCGCCCTGCGGTTCGTGAATCCCTCGCCCTACATGTTCTGCCTGCGCTGTCCTGGCGGATACTCCCTCGTGGGCAGTTCACCCGAGGTTCATGTTCGCCTGACCGGCGATCTCGTGGAAATCCGCCCCATCGCCGGCACCCGCCGCCGGGGCACAACGATTCATGAAGACAACGCCAACGCCGCCGACCTCATGGCCGATCCCAAAGAACGCGCCGAGCACCTCATGCTCGTGGACCTCGCCCGCAACGATGTCGGCCGCATCGCAGAATACGGATCAGTGAAAGTCACCGACTTCATGACGATCGAACGCTACAGCCATGTCATGCACATCGTCTCGCATGTCTCCGGAAAACTCGCCGGAGGCCGCAGCGCCTTCGATGTCATGCGCGCCACATTCCCTGCCGGAACCGTCTCTGGAGCGCCCAAGGTCCGCGCCATGCAAATCCTCAACGAACTCGAAAAAAGCAAACGCTGCTCCTACTCCGGAGCCGTCGGCTACTTCGGCTTCGACGGCAACCACGACTCCTGTATCGCCCTCCGCACCGTCCTGCTCAAAGGCGGCAAAGCCTTCGTCCAATCCGGCGGTGGCGTCGTCGCCGACTCCACCCCCGAAGGCGAATACCAAGAAACCGTCAACAAAGCCATGGCCGGCATGCGCGCCATCGACCGCGCCAGAAAATCAAAATGAAGAAGAATTTTCACCACGGAGAGCACAGAGGACACGGAGTAAGAGCAAAATGCGCGGGGGTAGAATTTTTGTGGGGAAAAAAGGCCCTAAATTCTCATGCTTTCCAAAAACTCTTCTTCCACTCCGTGTTCTCCGTGTCCTCCGTGGTTAAACCTCTTTCCGCACTCGCATGATCCTCGTCATCGATAACTACGATTCCTTCACCTACAACCTCGTCCAGTATTTCGGCGAACTCGGTGCCGACCTGCTCGTGAAGCGCAACGACGAGATCACCCTTGCAGACATCGCAAAGCTCTCTCCCGAAAAAATCGTCGTCTCTCCCGGCCCCTGCTCACCCACCGAGGCGGGCATCAGTTGCGACACCATTCGCGAATTCAGCGGAAAAATCCCCATCCTCGGAGTCTGTCTCGGGCACCAGAGCATCGGCCAAGTCTTCGGCGGCGAAGTCATCCGCGCCCCGCGCCTCATGCACGGCAAAACCTCTCCCATCCTCCACACCGGCGAGAATGTCTTCAGCGGCCTCCCCAGCCCCTTCGAAGCCACCCGCTACCACTCCCTCATCGTCAAACGCGAAACCCTCCCCCCCTGCCTCAAAATCACCGCCGAAACCGCCGAAGGCGAAATCATGGGCCTCGCCCACCGCGAATTGCCCGTCTACGGCGTCCAATTCCACCCCGAATCGATCCTCACCCAACACGGGAAGCAGATGCTCAAGAATTTTTTGAATTCGTAATGGCTTGAATTTTCCATGCCCGAGCATCAATCCATCGAGTGGAAAGAATCGTGGAGGGACGAGTATCTCCGATGGATCTGCGGTTTCGCCAACGCCAGCGGCGGCATGCTTGTCATAG
>JBIJCR010000091.1:0-9598 GCA_044344595.1 Terrimicrobiaceae bacterium | reverse complement strand
AGCCATTCTCAGCCCAGCGAAGAACGAAGTATCCGCCGAGTAGCCCGGCGAAGAGCATGCCCTCGGATATCAGGAACATGATCATGCCGAATTTGGCTGTGGCTGGCGGTGCGCCGTGATGCTCGTTGGAATCGTGTGTAAGGGCTGCTGTGGACATGGTTGGTTGGTTGATTGAAAAAGTATCACGGATTCATCATCGGACCGCGAATGTTCATAAGTATCAGAACCAAGGTGCAGAGGGAAATAGCAAAAAGCCATAGGACAGCCATGACGATCGCGTTGCGAGAGGTTGGTTTTTTCATCTCTTTGTTGCGACGAGAAGGCCCAAGAGGAGCGGCAGGTAGATGATGGAGGCGAAGAAAAGATTTCGCGCCGCATTGCGGGTTCGCTGGGTGATGAAGCGCACCGCGAAGGCGGTGAAGGCAAGCCCAAGCGCCAACGCGCCAAGAAAGTAAACCATCGAATTGAAGCCGAGCATCGAGGGCAGCAAAGTCACTGGCACGAGAAAGAGGGTGTAAAGAAGAGCCTGCCTGGAGGTCATACGGCCTTCGGGGTCGTTAGCAGTGAGCATTACGAATCCGCCATCGGCGTAGTCATCCTTATACATCCAGGCGATGGCCAGGAAGTGCGGCATCTGCCAAAACCAGAGTGTGGCGAAGAGAAGGCAGCCTTCAATATTGTAGTTTCCACGGGCGGCAATCCAGCCGATGAGCGGCGGGAGGGCTCCGGGGATCGCACCAACGAGCGTGTTGAGCGAACTGATACGCTTCATAGGGGTGTAAACGAAGATATAGATCGCGATGGTGGAGAATGCGAGGAAGGCGGCGCGATGGTTTGCGAAGAGTGCGAGAATGGCAATGCCGCTCAGGGAAAAGAAAATGCCGAAGAGGAGGGCGTCCTGCGGTTGCATGCGGCGGGCGGGAAGCGGGCGTCCGCGTGTGCGCTTCATG
This sequence comes from Terrimicrobiaceae bacterium, assembly GCA_044344595.1. Taxonomy (GTDB): domain Bacteria; phylum Verrucomicrobiota; class Verrucomicrobiia; order Chthoniobacterales; family Terrimicrobiaceae; genus UBA967. The sequence continues at coordinate 8,648 of JBIJCR010000091.1, read as the reverse complement.
CGGCTGTCGATGTCACGTTCCCACCATTGGTTCAGAGCAGCGGCTCCACCCGCGCAGAGGGCTGTGCCGAAAAGTGTGGCTGTGAGTAGAACCCAGTCGAACGGCCCGCGCCAGCCTAGGAGAAAGCCGACGAGCGTGGTGATGAGGACGAGAAAAGAAAGGCGTGCCTTAACCAACTCAAGCACATCGTCGAGCAGTGCGGATTTTCGTTCTTCTGGAAGGGCGGCAGCGCTCTTCATGCGATGCGCGCGAATTCAGAAACAGGGGGGCGGTCGGGAACAATAAAACGGCCGGCCTCTGTGCCGCGCCAGAGACGGAAGGAAAACACAACGCCGACGATCAGTGAGAGGGCGCCGAGCGCCATGTGGGCGGTTGCGACATCAGCAGCCTTATTCGACCAGATCGTCCAAGCTCCCAGCGCGACCTGTGCGGTGATCATCACGAGCCAGACGGCGGCCCAGAAACGGGCTGAGCGGGCGATTGGATTTGAAAACGCGCGCCAGGCGACGGCGGCGACGGCGAGAAAAATCACGATGGCGACGGCTCGGTGCACCATTTGAATCCAGATGTGCAGGGCGTTCGTGGGAACCTTGTCATCGGCCACGCGGGCTTCGTTGATCGAAGCAATCGCTGCCGCAGAGGTGTCGGGCAGAATTTTGCCGTAGGCGAGAGGGAAGTCAGGGATGGAGAGTCCGGCGTGTTCGTGCCGCATGGTGGCTCCGATGCCGAGTTGCACGAAGATCAAGACTGTGGACGCCACGACAAGATTCCTCAACCCTGAATCGGGCAGGAAGAGGTCCCATCCTCCGCGCAGAAAACGCGGGCTGGTGACGATGGTGAGGATTCCCAGCAGGCAAAAAAAGGACTGCGCCAGCATGGCGTGAAAGATGCCGATCTCGTCTTTGAAGAGAGTGACGCGGAGTCCCCCGAGCAGGCCTTGGAAGCAGACGGCGATAAATGCGATGATGCCGAGATTTTTCACCCAGCGCCGCGGCTCCGATGCCAGTAGCGAGGCGGCAAGGATCATGGTCATCAATCCCACCCACGAGGCAATGAGGCGATGCCCGTGCTCATAGAAAATGCCTCCAACCCACCCGGAGATAGGGAAGAGGAACATATTGTAACCATAGGTGGTTGGCCAATCTGGAACTGTCATTCCAGCTCCCTTGGATGTAACGATCCCCCCGCTGCAGAGCAGGATAAAGGTCGAAAACAAGGTGAGTACAGCCCAAATGTGGACTGAGACTCGACGAAAGCTTAAGGATGTGTGTGATCCATCCATGAACTCGCGGATTAGTGTGATTCGAGGCGGGCGCTTTCAGGCGCACGCTCTGTTTGGGGGAGGTAATCCTTGTCAATGCCAGGAACACTGTATTCATAGGGCCCGTGATAAACGACGGGCGTTTTGTCGAAGTTGCCATGTCCAGGAGGTGATGGGACGGTCCACTCAAGAGTATTGGCATTCCAAGGATTGTTTGGGGCTTTTTTGCCGTTGCGGAGGCTGATCACGACATTCCAGAGGAAGACGAATGTGGTGAAGCCGAGTCCGATGGCGCCGATGGTGCAAAGCTGGTTGAGGGGTTGCAGTTGACGCAGGTGCTCATAGACCGTGGGATCCGCGATACGGCGCATCATTCCTCCAAGCCCCAGGTTGTGCATCGGGAAGAAGGTCAGATTGAAGAAAACCAAGGTCAGGTAGAAATGCCACTTACCGAGCGTCTCATTCAGCATGCGGCCGAACATTTTCGGGAAGTAGAAGTAAATGGCTCCGAAGACCGCGAAAATACTTCCGCCGAAGAGCACGTAGTGGAAGTGTGCCACGATGAAGTAGGTGTGGTGGACGAAGAGATCTACTGGTGTGGAGGCCATGAAGATACCGCTCAACCCGCCGATGACGAACATCGAGACGAAGGCGAGAGCGAAGCACATCGCTGTGGTGAATTCAATCGATCCGCGCCAGATGGTGCCCATCCAGTTGAACGTCTTGATGGCTGAAGGCACGGCGATAACCATCGTGGAAACGGAGAAGGCTGCGCTGAGTGTGAGGTTCATGCCACTGACGAACATGTGGTGGCCCCAGACGATGAATCCCAAGAATCCAATCGCGATCATGGCGTAAACCATTGCCTTGTATCCGAAGATCGGCTTGCGGGAGAAAACGGCGAGAATTTCCGAAGTGAGACCCATCGCTGGAAGGATCATGATATAAACTTCGGGGTGGCCGAAGAACCAGAAGAGGTGCTGCCAGAGAAGCGGCTGGCCACCACCTTGGGGCGAGAAGAAGCTGGTGCCCATGTTCAGATCCGCGAAAAGCATGGCCGCGGCAGCGGAGAGCACAGGAACGGCCAACAAGAGGAGGATAGCAGTGATGAAGAGGGACCAGACTGGCAATGGCATGCGGAACATGGTCATGCCAGGGGCTCGCATGTTCACGACGGTCGTGATATAATTTGTGGCGCCGGCGATGGAGGAGAGGCCGTTAATGAAAATAGCTGCTCCCCAGAGGCTTTGTCCCATCGGTGTGCCGTTGTATGCGCCCACGGAACTGAGTGGTGCATAGGCGGTCCAACCTGTTCCCGGAGCCCCTCCTGGCACAAAAAACGCTCCAAGGAGAAGGATGCCGGATAGGACATAGAGCCAGTAACTCAGCTCATTCAAAAGCGGAAACGCCATATCACCAGCACCGATTTGGAGCGGGATGAGGTAGTTGCCAAAGGCTCCGATGAGGAGCGGCATGACGACGAAGAAAACCATGACGGTCGCATGCATGGTCACCAGCATGTTGTAGCCGCCGGGGATGATCGATCCGTCGACTGCCACAGTGGCTGGGAGAAGTCGGCCGATGATCGGAAACTCCGCGCCAGGGAAACCAAGTTGCCAGCGGACGCCAAGTGCGAGGGCGCCACCGAGGAAGAGAAAGGCGAGGGCTGTCCAGAGGTATTGGAGGCCGATCATTTTGTGATCGTAGGTCCAGATATATTTATGGAAAAAGCCGACCTCGTGATGATCGGAATGCGCGTGTGAGTTTGTCTCTTGGACAGGTGCGTCGATGGTGGTAACTGACATTTTCAAAAATGAGGTTTAAAAAATTGCGTTCTCAATAAAAATTAAAAATCGTCTTCTGAACATGAAAATTTTATTTATTGGTTACTCATCGCTTTCTTGTACGCCTCGACCACGCGTGGCGTTGCTGTTTTTAGCGGAAATGTGGGCTTGGGTCTTCAAAGGACGCTTGGGTTGAAGTTTGGCGTGATTTCGATATCGACCGGATCAGTGTGCCCTGCGGCCAGATGGTGCGCTGCGGCAAATGCGATCATGAGCGCGTTATCGGTGAGGAGGCCGGGTGGCGGGAAATGGATTTCAAATCCCTCGTCTGCAGCGCGCTGGATCGCGCGGGAGCGGAGTGAGGAATTAGCACTGACGCCGCCGCTGAGGCTGAGCATGCGCCGCTTGTTTTGGCGGGCTGCTTTGAAGAGCTTGGAGAGCAGGACATCGGTGACGGCTGCCTGGAAAGATGCGCAGATGTCAGGGAGATCGGCCGCGGTTGGCGCGCCATTTTTTTCGAGAAAGATGCGGACGGCGGTCTTGAGTCCGCTGAAGCTGAAGTCAAGATCGCCCGAGTCGATCATGCCGCGTGGAAAATCAAAGCGCGCTGGATTACCGCTGTGGGAGAGGCGGTCTATCTCGATGCCTCCCGGGTAGCCGAGGCCGAGGAGTTTGGCGACCTTGTCAAATGCCTCTCCTGCCGCATCGTCGAGGGTGCGGCCCAGTAACCGATAATTTCCAAAGCCTTCCACATCGAGCAGCAGCGTGTGTCCACCGCTGACGACCATTGCCGTGTGGGCCGGGATTTTTTCGTAGCCAAAAAACGGTGAGAGCAAGTGGCCTTCGATATGGTTGATTGCGAGAAACGGTTTGTCTGCTCCTATGCAGAGGCCCTTCGCGGTTGCGGCGCCGACGAGCAGGGCGGAGGCAAGGCCGGGCCCGGTTGTGGCGGCGATGGCGTCGAGGTCGCGGATTTGAACGCCTGCTTTTTGTAGCGCGAGATCGATGATCGCTGGCGCGGAGACAAGATGGTTTCTGGATGCCACCTCGGGAACTACTCCGCCGAACTCAGAATGGATTTCGGCCTGGCTGAAAATCTGATGCGCCAGCACATCGCCGAAGCCTTGCAGCACGGCGGCGGATGTTTCGTCACAGGAAGTCTCGATCGCGAGCAGCGTGGGCATTTATTTTTTTTGGTTCTTGGCGTGCTGCAGGGAACCTTGCAGGGCATCGACGGCGCGTTCGAGCTGGGGATCCCAGATCGTGGCCTCGGCGGTGGAGGGATCCTCGCGTTTGCGGCGGGAGCGAAGAAGTTCGGACTCCTCCTCTTGGGTGAGTGTAGCTCGAATGTGCGGACTCACGCCGTGCTCGTGGATGAGCTTGCGGCCGGGAGTGAAGTATTTTGCCGTGGTGAGGCGGGCAGCGGATCCGTCGGGCAGCGAGACAACGCTTTGAACCGAGCCTTTGCCGAAGGTGGTTTCCCCGACGACGAGTGCGCGGTCGAGGTCCTTGAGCGCGCCGGCGACGATCTCCGATCCGCTTGCGCTGGCATAGTTGGTCAGAACGACGACGGGGTATTTGCGGTTCGGGCTGGCCGTCGCCGAGGTCCGATATTCCCGTGAGGGCGTTCGGCCCTCCGTGTAAACAACGAGTGTGTTCGGTGGCAGGAACTGTCCGCACACATCGACCGCACTGCCGAGGAGACCGCCAGGATTGTGCCGCAGATCGACGATGAACGCATCCATCCCTTTTGCCTCCAATTTATCAAGTGCCGCGCCGAGTTCAGCGGCCGTGGGTTCGTTGAACTGGGTGATACGCGCGTAGCCGATGCGGGGCTGTCCGGGATTCCGCTGCGGGAGGATGCGGGCATCCTTGATGCTGGCCACCTTGATGACCTCGCGGGTGAGTTCGTAATCCTTCACCTCGCCGGTGGATGGACGCCGGATCGTCAGGTTAACTTTTTCTCCCGCATTGCCCCGGAGTTTTTCGACAGCCTCGTTGAGGGGAGTGTTGTCGGTATTCTCGCCGTTGATTTTCAAAATTTGGTCAGCCGGAAGAATCCCTGCCTTGAATCCCGGGGTGTCCTCCATTGGGTTGATCACTGTGAGGATGCCGGATTTTTGGGTTAAGACCACGCCGAGGCCGCCGAATTCGCTGCGGGTGTCCTCCTGCATGTTTTTGAAGCTCTTCGGCTCCATAAACTGGCTGTGAGGATCGAGGTTGTCGAGCATCCCCCGGAGCGCGCTGTAGGTGAGTTCCTTGTAGTCCACTTTCGATTCGTCCACATAGTCCTGCCGGATGAGTTGCATGGCGCGGGCGAGGAGTTGGAGTTGCTCGTAGGGGGATTCCTCGGCTTTTGCCGGGGCTGCGGGTGTCGCAGCTTCGCGGGCTTGGGCGCTCAGGCTGAACGCAAGGATGGCTGAGAAAAAAAGTCGGCGCATAGAGTTCAAAGTAGCACGACAAGGGGCATTGCCAAACGCATCAAAAAATCTCCCAGGCATGCTTCTGGGGAAGATAGTCGGGAAGTTGGGAGCGGTTCTCCCAAAGCTTGTGGAAGACGGGCGTCGCCGAGCCAGACATCGGCGGGACGATCCAGCTCCAGTCGGCTGAAACTGCGCGTCCGGCCTTCATTTCGCGCGCCGCAAATTCCATGAACTCCGAGGAGGCGCGGTGATGGTCCACGATGCGCACACCGGCTTGCTCGTAGGAGAAAATGACGGCCGCATTGAGTTCCACGAGCGCGCGGTCTTTCCAGAGCGGGTCGTGCTCCCGGTCGATGCCCATTTTTTGAGCGATGGCGGGAAGCATGTTGTAGCGGGCCTCATCGCCGAGGTCGCGCGAGCCGATTTCCGTTCCCATATACCAGCCATTGAATGGTGCTGCCGGAAAATCGATGCCACCAATCCGCAGTTTCATGTCGGAGAGGATCGGAACTGCATACCACTTCAGGCCCAGATCGGAAAACCAGGACAAGGTCGGATGCGCGAGGGGGACTTCCACGGCTTGGGCGCATGGTGGAGGAAAAAGCACGGGGGTGCATCCGCGTTTTTGAATGATGAGCGGCAGAAGGTCGAACCGCGTGCCAGTGCCCTGCCAACCAAGGGCCAGCGCCTCGCGAGTGAAAGCCAGATTTTTCGGGTCGCCGAGGATCGATCCGTCCGGTTGCTCGTAACCTGCGTAGCCGAGGAGTTGGTGGTTCCAGATTCTGACCGCCGGACCCTCGGCGGTCGCGGGGGCAAAAACCGTTATGAGAGGCTGGATTTTTCCGCCGTTTGTGGCGGTCTCGAGATGCTCCAGCAGGGCTTGATGCACCTCGGCCGGGTCGGAGATGTGCCGTAGGTCGCGAACTTTCAGCGATGGCCAGAACAGGCGACCAATACACCGCGCGTTGTTCCTCCACGCCATGCGTGCTCCATGCTCGAGTTCCTCAAATCTCAGGGGCCATGTGCCTGTCGAGGTGATTTCTTTTTCCACTTGCAGCAGGCGTGCAGCCTGTGTCCGGGAATCAATTTTTTTCTCAAGGGCAAAGGCCTCGAGAAAATCCAGCGCCTCGCATGTGGAGTCGTTGGCTACCACTCGATGACGGAGCTGGCGAAGGTGAGCCCTCCGCCGAAAACCACGAGCAGGATGGGGTCGCCTTTCTGGAAGCGGCCGGTGCGCGCGGCTTCATCTAGGGCGATGGCAACTGCTGCGGCAGAGGTGTTGCCGTATTTGTCGAGATTGATGTGGAAGCGGTCCATCGTGAGATCCATGCGGTCTGCCATGGCTTCAATAATGCGGATATTCGCCTGGTGAGGGATCACGCATTTGATGTCCTGCGCGGTGAGCCCGCAGCGATCGAGCACGGTGTTCGCGGCGCGCATCATCGAGGTCACTGCTTGTTTGAAGGTCTCACGCCCATTCATCTGTAGCGTGTTAAGTTTGGCATCCACATTGTCGCGGGTGATCGGTAGCGCGCATCCACCACCCGGCATGTGGAGGATGTCTCCATAGTTTCCATCGCTGCCCATGTAGGTCGTCACGACACCCTTTGATCCCGGGCGGTGGCGAAGAATGGCGGCTCCGGCGCCGTCGCCGAAGAGCACGCAGGTGTTGCGGTCCTCCCAGTTTACGATGCTGCTCAGCTTGTCCGCGCCTATGACGAGCACTGTCTCGCAGCCGTTGTTAGAGACAAACTGGTTTGCGATTTCCACGCAGTAAAGGAATCCCGAACAAGCGGCATTCACATCCATGCAGGTTGCGTTTTTCGCCCCGATTTGGCGTTGGACCTGACAGGCAGTGGATGGAAAAAACATGTCCGGTGTGATCGTGGCAACGAGAATCATGTCGATCTCTTCGGGATTCACGCCGGCATTTTCCATCGCCGCCTGGGCGGCTTTGGCAGCCATGTGGCTGGTAAACTCATTTTCCGACGCGATCCTTCGTTCGTAGATGCCGGTGCGGTCAACAATCCACTGGTGGTTGGTCTCCACCATGGCTTCAAGATGAGCGTTAGTCATGACGCGCTCTGGCACATAGCTGCCTGTGCCGATGATCGAAGCACTGCGGTTAGACCGGGGTGGGGTGTCGCGAAGAGAGTTTTTCATGGAGTGGTTTCATCGCCTCGACGATGCGGGAGTTGATTTGGAGTTCCACCGCCCGGTGCGCGGCGCGGATGGCATTGCGCAGGGCGAGGGATGACGAGTTGCCGTGGGCTTTGATGCAGATGCCATTGACGCCGAGCAAGGGTGTACCCCCGTATTCGTCGGTGCTGGTCCGTTTTTTCACGGCTTGGAAGGCTCCCTTGGAGAGGAGAGCGCCGAGCATGCGGATGGGGGTTTTGCTGATTTCGTCCTTGATCCAGGAGACCATCGATTTGGCGAGTCCCTCGACGGTTTTGAGAAAAATGTTCCCAGTGAATCCGTCGCAGACGACGACCTCGACAGGTTTTTTGAAGATGCCGTGGCCTTCGACATTACCGGAAAATTGGATAGGGGCCTCGCTAAGCATCTTGTAGCATTCGAGGCAAAAATTGGTTCCCTTGCCAGGTTCTGTACCGATATTCAGGAGACCAACCCGGACATCGGGTGTGCCAACGATGGCTTTATAATAAACGCTGCCCATCACGGCGAATCCCACGATGTGCTGGGGAGTGGGATCGATATTCGCCCCGCCGTCGATCAATAGAAAAACCCCGCCGTCGGCTGGAATTAGAACGCCGAGTGCGGCTCGGTCGATGCCTGGCAGTGTGCGGAGTTTGATGGTCGATGCTGCCACAAGGGCGCCGGTGTGTCCGGCTGATACTACCGCATCGGCTTCACCGTTTTTTACGAGATCCACAGCGCGGCTTACGGAGGAATCTTTTTTTCTGCGAACGCTATCGAGTCCACTATCGGCCATGTCCACGACTTGTGAGGCGTGGTGGAACGAGTAGCGGGATTGGATGTCGGCCGTGGGATGTTTTACGAGCTCGGCTCGGATTTTTGCCTCATCGCCGACGAAGATGATCTCCACATCGGGGAAATCACGCAGCGCTTGAACGGCTCCCTCTACGGGATTTTGCGGGGCATGGTCCCCTCCCATGGCGTCGAGGGCAATTTTCATCCGGGGAAAATCCGACCCTC
>JBIJCR010000160.1:0-3158 GCA_044344595.1 Terrimicrobiaceae bacterium | reverse complement strand
CTACTCTGCGCCGATGGTGAGAACCTGGCGTTTATTGTAATATCCGCAAGATGGGCAGGCTACGTGGCCAGGAACGGATGCGCCGCACTGAGGGCACTTGGCGAGCTTCGGGGCTTGCCAGCGGTTCGCCGCCTTGCGTGTGCGAAGGCGCATTTTCGATGTTTTGCGTTTAGGAACTCCCATAATTTTACTTTAGTTTTGGTTTTAGCTTGTCCAGCGCGTCCCATGCCGGCACGGACTTTTCGACCGGCCGCCCTATGGCAGCCCGGGAGTCATCGCGACGCGCGGGGCATTGCTTTTCACCGCCACTGTCGCACTTGGGGTGCGCGGGCAGGGCAAGGTGCATATCCTCCCTGACCTCGGGGGTCAAGTCAATCCACTCCGCTTTCGGCAAATCGATTTGCATCGAAAAGGGATCGATGACGAGATCCCACTCGAAATCTTCGAGACAGTTGACGCATTGCATTTTTCCCTGAATGGACAGGCTGCCGGTGGCAAACAACCCTCCCCCGCTCAGGCCCACATCGAGCGAGTAGCACAGAGGCGTGGTTGGTGTGAAGCCACCCTGTTCGAGTTCCAAGGAAGCGGGGTTTTCCTCGCCCTCGATGTGCAGCGTGTCCCCTTCTGGAATGTGGTGAAGGTGCACTTTCATAAAAAAAAAATATCACCGTCTGCAGAGGCGGTCAATGCAGGCTGAGGCTGCTTTGAGAATAGTCCCCAGCGAGTGCTGTAAATTCCACTCACGCGAACAAATCGCTGTGGCTACCTAACCGAAACAATTGGAGTTCTTCGTCCGTTTGAACATAGATGAGCAGCAAATCCGGTTTGAGATGGCACTCGCAGCACCCCGCATATCCCCCTTTGAGAGGATTATCGCGGAGACGCTTGTGCAACGACTGCCATGTCGATGGGAGATCGATGACTTTTTCGAGTAGATCGTCCATACCTTTATCGCGAGCCCACTTTTTGTAATCCCGCTTGAACTAGCTCGTGTATTTGCTTTCGCGCATTAGGTTTTGATCGAGCTAAGAGTCTCAGTGGCAGATCTGAATCTCCGGGTCGGTCGCTCATTCAAGGCGGTGTAGGTTTCCGCATTGAAAGTGCGATCGGCATAACGCTCTTCAATTTCCTCGAGGCTGGAATTGTCGAGGTTGAGGTGAGGGCGGGTGGTCAGCATGAAAGGAATGGCTTTTTGGATGCACCCATGTGAGAGGAAAAAAGTTAATGGCATCACCCATAGTGATTCCGAGTTTAGAGAAAATCTGCGCGGCGGCGCTTGCTTTTTCGCAATCGACTCAGGCCCGTAAGATAGCCGATTTAGCCATTATACAAGAATGCTACATTTATGTTTGCCCGTTAACAGGCGCATCTCGAATAAACGAATTTTACCAGTGCCTGCAGCTACCCGTGCCGGGAATGCTCAACTTTTATTGATCACCAAGCTGCGGGGTTCAGTCATATCCTCCATGGCGTAGCGAACGCCTTCGCGACCGGAGCCGCTTTCTTTGACTCCGCCGTAGGGCATGTTTTCCACACGGAAAGTTGGGACTTGATTGACCATGACTCCACCGACTTCCAGTTCCTCGAAGGCCCTGATGGCATTTTGAAGGTTGTTTGTGAAAACACCCGCCTGGAGGCCGAAGCGGGAGTCATTAACCATGGTGAGGGCTTCTTCAAATGTTCCGTAATGCTGGAGCACAGCTAGCGGGGCGAATGCCTCCTCGCGCAGCACAGGCGAATTGGACGGCACATTCTCTAAGAGCACCGGGCCGAGAAGGGAACGGGCCGAGATATGCACGGGCGTGAGCAGGGAGGCGCCGGCATCCGTCGCCTGTTCGATCCAATTTACGATCTTCTCGCGGGCGGCGGCGTTGATCATAGGTCCGACCAGCGTTTGGCGGTCCGAAGGGTCGCCGTTATGGACTTTTTCCTGGATGAAAGAGACGAGGGCGCCCCGGAATTGGCTGAAAATTTCGCGGTGCACGAGGATTCGTTGGACGCTGATACAGGACTGGCCGGCAAATCCGTAAGCGGCGGCTGCGATTTTCGGGACAGCGGCGTGCCAGTCCGAGTCAGGTTCGACAATCACAGCGGCATTTCCTCCCAGTTCAAGGGCGCATTTCATTTTTGCGGCGTGGCCCTTGAGGTTCCAGCCCACATCGACGCTGCCGGTGAAGCTAAGCATTTTCACTCTCGCGTCCGCAAGCAGCGGAGGAATGCGTTCATGGGCGAAGGGGACGATATTGATCTGGCCTGCCGGAACGCCCGCCTCATGCAGAACCTCGGCGAGGAGGAGCGCTGTCAGGGGAGTCTTCATCGCCGGCTTGAGCAGCATCGTGTTCCCGGTGGCGATGCAGGGAGCGACCTTGTGGGCAACGAGATTGAGGGGGAAATTAAACGGGGTGATCCCAAGAATCACGCCCAGCGGGAATCGGCGCAGGATTCCGAAATGGCCCAGACCCGGAGCACTCGCTTCCATATTAATGCTATGTCCGTCGTCGCCGAGCGCGAGCGCTGCTGAGAATCGAAAGGTCAGGCAGGCCCTGTCCACCTCAGCCTCGGCAAAGGTCACGGGTTTCCCAGCTTCGGCAACGATCACATCGACAAATTCTTGGCGCCGCTCACGGAGAAGTTGGCTGATTCTTTCAAGTGTCGCCGCGCGGGCTTCGTTGGGAATTCGGCGCGTTTTCTGGAATGCAGCGTGCGCACTGGTCACGGCAGATTCGATATCCTGTGCACCTGCGATGCAGATGTCGGCGAGTTTTTCGCCGGACCAGGGATTATGGACCGCCTCGGAGGTTTGCGTCTCCACCCAGCAGCCGTCGATGTAGAAGGGTTTCATGGTTTTTTTAAATGCGTTCGACCTCCCTTTTTTCCACAAAGGTGGGAAGACCCTCGCGGGAGAAGCAGTTCATGAGCTCCTCGGGATCGAGGGCCTCGGGCATCATGACGCCGCGCTCGGTGATTTTTCCGGTGGCGAGGAGTCGGGCGGTGATGGCGGGCGGTATGCCGGTTTGCACAAGGGTGAGCGAGTAGCCGTATTTCTCGTAGGTGTCGCGGTGGCTGTCCATCGAATACACGAAATACTCGACGCGCTTGCGGTCCTTCGTTCCCCGCACCTCGGTGCCGACGCACGAGTAGCCTTCCACCGTGGCGCC
>JBIJCR010000151.1:0-3673 GCA_044344595.1 Terrimicrobiaceae bacterium | reverse complement strand
CTGCGCCGCAGTTGGATTGCCAGCAGACCTTCGAGCGTTACCTGTGCTGGAATAACCCGCTCAACCCCGAAAATTGGCTGGCTTCACCCTCACCTTGAACTCCCAACTGCGGGATTTAGGGTTATATATGAGAGCCAGCAGCAGGAGCACCTAATCAAAGCTTCCCAAAAATCACCAATGCGATCGTGAACAATCTTGCATTTCTTAACACCAGCGTAAGGCATACCTCAACATAGCGGGGAAAATCTGCACAAATCATAGATCCACGCCCACTCCAGTTAGAAGATAGGCGCGGATTCGGTGATCGTGGAACTTAGAGCAGAAGCAGATTGCCTATTTCAAAACAGAGTCTCAAGTCTCCAATCCATGCGGGAAGACCATGTTTACTTTGATCCTTTGCGTTTCTTCGGGAACTTCTGCTTCAATCCGGATTTGTAGTCTTTTTTCGAGTCTTGAACGGGAGCCAGTGAGATCTGAATGTCTCCAGAATTTGTCTCGATGAGGCGCGGGGCGTCGCGGAGGACATCCAGGAATTGCTGGGGCACTTGGGCGAAGGATTGGCCGGGCAGGATGTCGATGATGCCTACGGAGCGGACGGGGAGGCCGAGCGAGTCTTCGAGGAGGCCGATGATGTCGCGGGGCGAGATGCGTGTTTCGCGACCGGCGCTGATTCGCACCCATTGCATGCCGCGCGAGGCGGGGCGGAGGTTCGGCGAGGAATCCTGGAAATGCTCCCCGCGCGTGGGCGCAGTTTTTTTGCGGGGTTCTTCGATTTCTTTTTCGGGTGCGGTCTCTGGGCCTGCGAGAAGCTCAAAGAGAGCGGCGGCGATGTCGGTTGAGTTGTAGCCTTCGGATAGCAATCGGTCGGTGAGAGCCATGGAGAGGTTGCCGCGATCGAGCACTTCGCGCACTTTTTGAACCAAGGCCTCGGCTCGGCGCTCCTCGACCTCGCCGGCGGTGGGAATTTTTCCACGCAGGATTTTCGTGCGGGTGTAGCGCTCGATGTGCTGGAGCTTGTAGATGTCGCGACCGGACACAAAAGTAACGGCCATGCCCTTGCGTCCTGCTCGCCCAGTGCGGCCGATGCGGTGAACGTAATCCTCGGAGTCGTAGGGGAGGTCGTAGTTCACGACGAGTTCGAGTTCGTCGACATCGATGCCGCGCGCGGCGACATCCGTTGCCACAAGGAACTCGAATTCCGCCTTCTTGAATTTGTTCATGACGCGCGTGCGTTGCGCCTGTGCAATGCCGCCGTGAAGTCGATCGGCGGAGAATCCCTGCGCGATCAGGTCGTCGGCAAGCTCGTCCACCATCCGCTGGGTGTTGCAAAAAATGATGCCGAGTTTGTAGCCGTGAAAATCAATAAGGCGAAGGAGCGCCTCGAATTTCATGCGCTGGGGCACTTCGTAATACCACTGCTCGATGGCCGGAACTGTGAGCTGCTTTTGCTCGATTTTGACGGATTTCGGCTCGTTCGAGTGACGCTCGATTAGGTCGCGGATCGGCTTGGAAACTGTCGCGGAGAAGAAAACGGTCTGCCGTTCATCGGGCGTTGCGGACAGGATTTTTTCGATGTCTTCGCGGAAGCCCATGTCGAGCATGCGATCAGCCTCATCGAGAACGACCATCTTGACCGTGCCGAGCTGCAGTGTGCCGCGCTCCATGTGGTCCATGATGCGGCCCGGTGTTCCGATCACGATTTGGACGCCTTTTTTGAGTTCGAAAAATTGGCGCTCGTAGGAAGCGCCGCCATAAATCGGAACGGCATGGATTCCGCGCTTGTGGGCGGAAAGTTTGTGAACCTCGTCGGCCACCTGCGTCGCCAACTCGCGGGTGGGGCACATAATCAAAACCTGCACCGAGCGGTCTGAGGGAACGCAAAGCTCAATGGCGGGAATCGCGAAGGCGGCTGTTTTTCCAGAGCCCGTTTGCGACTGGCCAACAACATCGTGTCCCTTGAGCAGGACAGGGATTGCGGCTGACTGGATGGGCGAGGCTTCCTCGAAACCGAGATCGGCAACAGCTTTCAAAATCTCGGGCGAGAGGCCCAAATCCGCAAAATTCAACTTAGTCATCCAAAAGCAATAGCCTCCGCGAGCGTCCGCGTCACGGGAAACCCTGCGGGTCTACTTCGAAAGCTCGAGCATCCGGCGCACCGAGTGCTCGGCTTTAGCGCGGACATCTTCGGGAATCTCGATGCAAGGCTCAAGGTTGGCGAGGCAATCTCGCAGCTTCTCAAGCGTGTTCATTTTCATGTAGCGGCAATCGGCGCAGGCGCACGAGTCGGTCGGGCCGGGAATGAAATTCTTGCTCGGCACTTCGCGGCGAAGCCGGTGCAACATGCCGCTCTCGGTGACGATGATGAAATCCTTCGCCGGATTGTCGCGGCAGAAGGTCACCATTTTTTCCGTGGAGCAGACTTCGTCGGCAAGCAAACGCACAGCGAGCGTGCACTCGGGATGAGCGACGACCACGGCATTCGGAAATTCGGCTTTGATGCGGTTGATGCTGTCGCGGGTGAACTCGACATGGACATAACAATTGCCACGCCAGAGGTCCATGTGGCGGCCGGTTTTTTCCATCACCCAGGAACCGAGATTCTGGTCGGGGACAAACAGAATATTGCGGTCCTTCGGCGCAGATTCGACGATTTTGACGGCATTGCCACTGGTCACGATCACATCGGCAAGCGCCTTCACGCCCGCGCTGCAGTTGATGTAAGCGATGACATAGTAATTTTTATCCCGGTGCTCCTCGAGAAACGCGGTGAGCTTGTCCGCAGGGCAGGAATCCGAGAGCGAGCACCCGGCATCCATGTCGGGAATCACGACGGTTTTTGAGGGGCTTAAAATCTTGGCCGTTTCGCCCATGAAATGAACGCCACAAAAAGCGATGACATCGGCATCCGCCTCCGCCGCCTGACGGCTGAGTCCCAGAGAGTCACCCACAAAGTCGGCCACCTCTTGGATGGCGGCGATCTGGTAGTTGTGCGCGAGAATCACGGCATTGCGGGAGCGCTTGAGCTCCATGATTTCCGAAATGAGGTCGGTCGAGACGGCTTGCATGGGCGTGACGATGCGCGATCCTCGGCGAGCAATCAAGCGGGGTCTTTCGCCCTGAATGCCCCCTGCCTTGACTCGGGGCGCGAGGGGTAGTTTGATCTCGCGATGGCCACTATCTCACGCGAGAGCGTGCGGGAGATTCTCCATGAGTTTCTCGCTGGAAAAGGACTGCGCAAGACTGCGCAGCGAGAGGCTATTATCGAGGCCGCGTTCGGCACGAACAATCACTATGCCGCCGAGGAGCTTCTGGAGATGGCGCGGGCGATCGACCGCTCGGTGTCGCGGGCTACTGTTTACCGGACGCTTCCTCTACTTGTGCAAAGCGGACTCCTGCGCGAACTCGATCTCGGTGGCGACACGAAAATCTACGATCCCAACTTCCTGGAACACCCCACGCATAACCACTTGGTCTGCGTGGATTGCAAAAAAATCATCGAATTTGAAGACCCGAACATGGAACTCCTCGAAAACTGCATCACCCGCCGGCTGGGTTTTTCCCCGACCAACAAGATGGTGAAAATCGAAGCCCGCTGCGATGAGCTGCAATTGAAGGGATCCTGCACGAAGCGGATGGAAGCCAAAGCCTGACGAGATATGTGGAAAGGAAGATT
>JBIJCR010000065.1:0-12892 GCA_044344595.1 Terrimicrobiaceae bacterium | reverse complement strand
GAACCAGGCACGTGCTCCCCATGGGCGGTCGCGGTGGATGTCGAAAGTGACGCCCATCTCGCGCATGGTTGCTTCAAGCTGCTCGTCGAGGCTCCGGAGTTGAGCGCGTGGCATCTTTTGAAGCCGCTCGAAGAGGGCTTTGTAAACCTCTCGCGGACGGCCATCCAGGTCGGACATTTCGTCGTAGGTGCCGAAATGCCAGGGCGATTTCATGCTGTGGCAGTCCGGTTTTGAAGCCATTCACGCGCGGTGCCCACGTCCTCGTGAATTTGTGCGCAGAGGGCATCCGTGTTTTCAAATTTCTTCTCAGGGCGGAGAAAATTGAGGAAGGCGACTTCGATTTCCCTATCGTAAAGATCGGCGGAAAAATCAAAAAGATGCACCTCCAGTATGCGTTGCTTGGCATCGGAAACTGTTGGACGCAGTCCAATATTCCCCACGCCTTGGTATGTCGTGGCGTTCCAGGTGGCTTGAATGGTGTAAACTCCATTCGTTGGATATTGCTGATAGCCGGCGACCATGTTGGCCGTGGGGAAGCCAAGTTTTTTACCCAGTCCGGCACCGCGTGTGACCCTTCCTCGAATAGCAAAGTCCCTGCCAAGGAGGCGGGCGGCTACAGGTAGATTGCCAGAAGCGAGGGCTTCCCGGATGCGTGTGCTGCTGACGACTTCCCCATCCACGAGAACCGGCGCGGTGGCGCTGGTGAAGAAGCCATTTTTCATTCCAAGTGTTTGCAGCAAACGGGCGTTCCCTCGCCGGCCATTGCCGAACAGCCAGCCTTCGCCGATACAGATGCCGGCGAGTTCGGGCGCTGTGTGGCAGAGTTTCAAAATAAAGTCCTCGGCTTCGGTGGCAGCAAAAGCGGTGTCGAATGTGATGACGAGAGCGTGTTTGATGCCAAGGCGCTCGATGAGCTCCAGTTTGAAATCCAGGGGAGTCAGAAGGCTGGGGGCTTTGTCCGGCCGGAGAATTGCGGCGGGGTGGGGATCGAAAGTCAGCGCAAATGGAACACCACCGATGTGCTTGGCGGAATCGATTGCCGCCCGCAGCACTGCCTGATGTCCGAGATGCAGGCCATCAAAGACACCTGCTGCCAGCACGACTGGCGCATCAATTTCCGCAAGGGCTTCGATGGAACGGAGTATTTTCATCAGGCACCGCGAAGCCGCGAAACGGCTGGAAGGCTGAGGACGCGCTGCGCGATGGTCTCGATCGGTCCCGCTTTGAGTTCTTCAATGGTTACAGCGCCTTCCACATTAAAGCGTCCTGATTTCGTGCGGCGCAGAGATTTGAGATGGGCGCCGCAGCCGAGCTCAATACCGATATCGTTGGCATAGGTACGGACATAAAATCCCTTGCTGCACACAACGCGGAAGTCGACTTCCGGCATTCTCACGGATTGAATCTCGTGTGCGTAAACGTGAACGAAGCGTGGCTCACGCTCCACAGTCTTGCCTTGGCGCGCGAGCTTGTAGAGTGGCACACCGTCCTTCTTGATGGCGCTGACCATCGGCGGCGTCTGATAAAAATCCCCATGGTATTTGGCGAACGCCATATCCAGTTGCTCGCGGGTAAAATCGGCGACTGGCCGGGTTTCGATGACCTGGCCGTCTGAATCCTGGCTGTCAGTGATTTCTCCAAGGCGTAGCGTGCCGACATACTCCTTGTCCTCGCTCATGAGGAGGTCTTGGATTTTTGTTCCCCGGCCGATCGTGATGATCAGAAGACCCGTTGCGAGCGGGTCGAGCGTGCCACAGTGGCCGACCTTTTTGGTGTTCAGCGCACGGCGGGTTATCGCCACGACATCGTGGGATGTCATGCCGGCGGCCTTGTCCACGAGAAGGACGCCATCAATTTCAGTTCCGAATTTCATCAGAGAGAGCTTTTAAAAAATCGTTTTTGACCTGGGTGAGTGTGCCAAGCACGCGAGCGCCTGCGGCCATGGGGTGTCCACCGCCTTCGAACTTTTTGCACACCTTGCAGACATCGATTCTTGGAAATTTTGAGCGGGCGCTTACGCGCACCTTGCCTTCGGGAAGTTCCTCGAAAAACACAGCGGCTTCGACGCCTTCGATGGAGCGCAGATGGTCTATGATCCCTTCGTTGTCCTCGGGGAGGATCTTCAGTCTCTCCACGAGATCCAGCGGGAGGGAGAAGGTTGCGATGCGGTCGTCGCAATGGAACTCGGCCGTGTTGAGAGCGTGGCGGAGTAGTTCGAAGCGGCGGCGAGGCTGGCTGTCATACATCGCACGGGAGAGGCCGGGCACATCGACGCCGCAGCCGATGAGATGCGAGGCGGCGGCAAAGGTGCGCTCGTTCGTGCCGGCATATTGAAAAGAGCCTGTGTCCGTGGAGATCGCCGCAAAAAGATTTGTTGCCATATCAGGAGAAACACGGGCTCCGATCTGCTGGAAAAATTCCAAAAGAATTTGTCCGGTGGCCGGAGCGGATGGATCGATAAAATTCACATCACCGTAGTTTTCGTTGCTGATGTGGTGATCGATATTGAGGATCTTTGTACCGGGGGCGATCGCTTTGTTCACCGTGCCTAGGCGGTTTTTTACCGACGTATCGAGAGCGACAAAAACATCGAATTTCTGCGGCGTGCCGGGAGGCAGGCTCACGATCTCGTGGCAAGGCAGATAGTGAAACTTTGAGGTCGATCCCTCCTCATTGTAGGCGCTCACTTCCTTGCCGCAATCGCGCAGCCAGAGGGCAAAGGCAATGGTCGATCCAAGCGCGTCGGCGTCGGGGCGGATATGGCTGGCAACTCCCACCGTGCGGGCATCGCGAAGCGCATTGGAGATGATGTCAAAGTGCATTTTCATCATTTGGCAATTCCTCCTTCAGGCCGAGTTCGTTCATGATGTCGATGACCCGAGTGCCGCGCTCGATGGCCTCGTCGAGGCGGAAATTTAGATGGGGTGTGTGTTTCATCTGCACGCGGCGGGACAGCTCGGTCTGAAACATGACTCTATGTTCCTCAAGGGCCTCCATTGCCTTGCGGCGTCCGGCGGGGGAACCCAGCGCGGAAATAAAAACATAGGCTTGCTTCAGGTCGGGAGTGATATCCACGTCGCTTACGGTCACGAGAGTGTTTTCAAACTCAAGTTCCCGGTGAATGATTACTCCGAGTTCACGTTTCAGCACTTCGCACACCCTGACGAGTCGGTTTTTCATGGCACTGGTTGTCCGGACGAAGGCTTCAGCCTTCGGTCGGTCGTGGGATTAGGATAAGTAAAATTTTACAGTTGCTGCGCGAATTTTTCGAGCGTGTAGCACTCGATGATATCTTCGGGCAGATATTCCGTGAAGTCACCCAGCTTGATACCGCACTCGAGGCCCGAGCGCACTTCCTTAACTTCGTCGGCGAAGCGGCGGAGTGTGGCGATGCCGCCGTCGTAAATTGGCTGGCGACGCCGCAGTACGCGGGCTCGGGCACTGCGGGCGATACGGCCGTCCGTAACGATGCAGCCGGCCACTTTGCCCTTCGTGAGGTCGAACACCTGCTTGACCTCGGCATGGCCGATAATGGCTTCACGGTGTTCCGGCGCGAGCATTCCGCTCATCGATTCGCGGACTTGGTCGAGCAATTCGTAAATGATGCTGTAGAGTTTGATTTGAACACCTTCGCGCTTTGCGGCTTGTGCAGCGCTATTTTCGGTCTTGGTGCCAAAGCCGATGATGACGGCATTGGATGCGCTGGCCAGAAGGACATCGGACTCTGTGATCGGGCCGACGGCGCTGTGGATGATATCGAGGGTGATTTTCTTTTGAGGAATCTCCTTGAGCGACGCGACCACCGCTTCGAGCGATCCTTGCACATCGCATTTGACGATCGCTTTGAGCGCGGGTTTCGACTCGGAGGCGATGTTGGCAAAGAGGTTTTCCAGCGTGGTGCGCTGAGGCGTGGAGAGCTTGGTGTCGCGGAGATCAGCCAAGCGCTCTTCGCTGTGGAGGCGCGCAGATTTTTCAGAATCCATCACGACAAGCTCGTCGCCTGCATTTGGTAGACCACTCAGACCGAGGATTTTCACCGGCATTGAAGGACCTGCCTCCTTGACGGGTTTTCCAAGGTCATTGATAAGTTGCTTTACTTTACCCCAGTGGTTGCCACAGATGAAGACGTCGCCGGCTTTCAATGTGCCCATGCGAACGATCACAGTGGCTGTCGGTCCGCGGCCTTGCTCAACTTGGGCTTCGATGACTGTGCAGCGCGCGTCCAGCGTGGAGCTGGCTTTGAGTTCGAGCATTTCGGCCTCGAGAAGCATGGCGTCGAGAAGGTCGCTTATGCCGGTGCCTTTTGTCGCGCTTACTGGAATGCAGATCGTTTCACCTCCCCAATCTTCGGGAGTGAGGCCTTTTTCCTGCAATTGGGTGCGGACTCGGTCGGGATTGGCCGAAGGCATGTCGATTTTGTTGATCGCCACTATGATTTTTACCTTGGCTGCTTTGGCGTGGGAGATTGCCTCGAGCGTCTGGGGCATGAGGCCGTCATCTGCTGCCACAACAACAACCACGATATCTGTGACATTCGCTCCACGAGCGCGCATGGCGGTAAAGGCGGCGTGGCCGGGCGTGTCGAGAAAGGTGATTTTTTGGCCATTGCGTTCGACGCTGTAGGCACCAATGTGCTGCGTGATGCCGCCGGCTTCACCGGCTGCGACGCGGGCCTTGCGAATGGCATCGAGAAGGGAGGTTTTGCCGTGGTCCACATGACCCATGAAAGTGATAATCGGGGCGCGAAGCTGCAGTTCGTCGATCTTGGCTGGCTCCGGGGCTTTGGGAACCTCGACCTTGGCTTCGACCTTGTGATGCCCCTTCGATGTGTCCTTGCGCTCACGCTCGAATACAAAGCCATGCATATCGCAGACTTTTGTAACGACGTCGGCTTCAACCGTCTGATTCAGATTCGCAAAAATCTGGAGCGACATCAGATCCTTGATGAGCTGGAAGGGCTTGAGACCGAGTTCCTCGGCCAACGCCTTTACGGCGATCGGAGGCTTAATGTTGAGGACTTTTTTCCCAGAGAGATCTGCGCTGGATACTTCGGGCTCGGATTCCTCGCTGGCGGGAATTTCCTCTGCAGGAACTGATTCTGGAATCGGTTCTGGCTCAGGCGGCGGCGGCGGTTGCGAGACCGGCGGGGCAATGAGAGGCTTGATGAACGGCTTGAGGCCAATCTTATCAGAAGTTCTTTTTACTTTTTTAACCGGCTCGAGGAGGTCGACCGTCGGACCCTGAACTTTCGGTTCGGGAGCTGGGGTGGCAGATGGGGCGGGAGTTTCAGCGGAGCGTGGATGACGCGTGGAGCGCGAGGATCCTGCTGGACGCTTCGCGGCGGCCGGCTTCTCCTCGGTGGTTTTTTTCTTTGTTTTCTCTGCCATGGTAAATTGCGAGCCGGGGGAACGTTTTCATACCCCTCAGGCGGCGGGAGTTTTTTGTGTAGCCTGTGCCGCTGCGAGGATTCGTTGCCCGGTTTCCATATCGGAACCCAGAGCTTCGGCGATGTCATCCGCGCCTGCCAATTGAATAACCTCGATGGAATTCATACCACTTGCGGTGAGTTTGAGTGCCTCTCCTTCGGAAATTCCAAGAATCTCAGCAAGCGAGTGTGCGGCCTCGTCTGTCTTGTGCTTGAGCGCTTTTTCCTCGCGCTTGTCCTCTTGGATATCGACTTCCCAGCCGCACATTTTGGCGGTGAGCCGTGCGTTCTGGCCCTTGCGTCCGATGGCAACCGAGAGGTCCTCCTTGGGCACAAGAACCTGAATGATCTTTCTCGCCTCGTCTGCGGTGATGGATTTGATATTCGCTGGCTTAAGTGCAGCACTTACAAATTTGAGCGGGTCGGCATCCCAGCGGATGATATCGACTTTCTCGTTGTTGAGTTCGCGAACGATGTTTTTGACGCGGGCTCCGCGCATGCCGACGCAGGCGCCTACGGGATCGACCTTGGGGTCTGCGCTGTGGACAGCAACTTTGGTGCGGAAACCTGCCTCGCGGGCTAGGACTTTGAGTTCCACGGTGCGGTCGGCGATTTCACTCACCTCAAGCTCGAAGAGGCGGCGAACAAAATTCGGATGGCTTCGGGAAAGGATGATCTCTGGCCCACGGTTGCCGCTCTCGACTGCTACGACATATGCGCGCAGGCGGTCTCCGATGTTGTATTCCTCCGTGAGTACCCGCTCGCGGGATGGCATGACACCCTCGAATTTGCCGAGATCCACGATGACATCCGAACGCTCGAAGCGTCGAACCGTACCAGTGACAATCTCTCCGGCCCGATCCTTGAACTCGTCATAAATCATCTCCCGCTCAATTTGGCGGAGGCGCTGGTTGATTGCTTGGCGGGCCGCCTGAGCGGCGATGCGGCCAAAGTCGCGTGGTGTCACCTCGACTTCGATCTCCTCGCCGGGCTGTGCGTCGGGCTTTATGGCGCGTGCCTTGGAAAGAAGAATTTCGTCATGCGCACTC
Organism: Terrimicrobiaceae bacterium; assembly: GCA_044344595.1. Lineage (GTDB taxonomy): Bacteria > Verrucomicrobiota > Verrucomicrobiia > Chthoniobacterales > Terrimicrobiaceae > UBA967. The sequence goes on along the minus strand of JBIJCR010000065.1, from coordinate 6,418 downwards.
GATATTTTCTCAGCTACAATAAGATTCGCCATGGCGCGAATGGCTCCGCTCTGCGGATTGATTTCGATGCGAAGCTCTCGTGTGCCTGAGGTGAAGCTTTTTTTTGAAGCTGCCAAGATGGATGTGGAAATAGCCTCCACCAGGACATCTCGCTTGATGCCCTTCTCACGCTCCAGCAGGTCCAGCATTGTGATGAGTTCGGAATTCATAAAATCGTTACTGCCGAAACAGAAAGCGACGAGGCCTGGCCGTGGCGCTTTTCTTTTCGGAATCAGCTACTATGACGACTCATCCAAGTCGGGTCAAGCGGCAAGGGTATTAATTTGATGCAAAAATCTCAGTGAGCCACTGGTCGCTTGGGCTTGAAGTTTGCATTTTGAGAGCTTCATCGCGTAAATCCCATTTATGCGACTTCGATGGCTCGGGTTTCTTCTATTCGTTGGCATCACCTGCCTGCTGACAGTAATTGCCCACCGGAAAAGCCCATCACCGACGGAACCCGGATCTCCTGCACCAAATCCTGTTTTTCATGCCGTGCCGCCCCCGCATTTTTCACGCAAGGCCGTCGAAATCCACCATGCCGCACAAGAGATGGCGCTTGATGGGTTTCAGTTCGGAAAAAACCATCTTGGTTGGCCATTTGAAGTCAATGAGGCCTCAGCAAAGGGTTATTTTGAGAAACTGATTCGTGAGGGATTCCTTCCTTCCCAAGCTGGTGAATGGTATAAAGAAGGCTGGATGATCGCAAACCTGAGTGATGCCGATCCGGGCGAAACGGTATTTCTCAAACTTGTTCAACCCGACAAATCGGTTCTACTTGTTCGTAAGGACGGGCGATGGGCGATTTTCGGAGATGGAAACTCTGCGGCGGCCTTTGGTGTAGCGCCTCCCCGTGAACCTGCCTGGCTTCCTTGATGAAAATCGTACCCATTCTCACTGCTGTACTCGTTTTTTTACTGGCGGCCTGCACGCACTCGTCCGGATCAAAGCCGTCTGCCCCGAACAGTTCATTTCTAAGCAACTTTGGCAAATTTTTCCCCAAAAAAAAGCCCAACCCGCCTGCTGCTACACCGGTCAACTGGGCGGGCACGATCCGGATGGTGAACACGGCGGAAAATTTCGTTTTAATTGAGTCAGAGTCGGCCACGCCCGTCGTTCCGGGCGAGAAATACCTCTCTGTTCAGAATGGGCGCGAATCCGGGACATTGCTTATGACATCGCTCAAAGCTCAACCATTTCTCATCGCCGACATCGTGGCCGGTAATCCATCCACAGGAGATAAAATCTACATCCCGCGCCCAGCCTGGTCGGGGTCATCCGGCGGCAGTGCGGCTTCATCCACCGAAACGCCTCCGGCGGGAACCGCACCGCAAAATTAATGCATCGTTTCAATCGATTTTCTTTTCAGCGGCAAATCCTCGCATAATGTTCGTTTCCCAAGTGCTCTGACAGTTATCACCATGATCCTGAAAATCTCCGCCACTCTATTCGCTGCATTTCTTTTCGCCGGACTCCCGCTTTTCGCACAATCTCCGACTCCCACCCCTCAGTTCCAGGATTTGCCGCTGCCTCCGCCCCTGCCTCAATTCACGCCTCTGCCCCTGCCCTCGACCAGCCCGACTCCGGCCGGTACGCCTCTTCCCGATGGCAGCATGCCGCTGCCGCTTCCTCCGATGCCTGCCGCGCCACCCCTGCCGGAACAGAGCCAGATTACCAGCGAGCTCGCCGCGCCAGTGCCTGCGCAATCCGCTGAGCCGCTCGCGCCCAGTCCAGAGACTCCAGTTCTGGAACAAAGCTCCCGCACTGCTGTGACGAAGGAAATGGCCACGACAGACTTCTACAAGGCCCTCAACGAACTCATCGCCAAACAGAGAAATCCCAAGGTTCCCGATCTGAAAATCGAAGACGCCATCCAGACTGCCATCAAGCAAAACCCCGAAATTTTGGCTGCCGTGCAGCAGCTGAACACCAGCTCGGGCCAATTCATCAGCATCCGGTCCAGAATCATCCCTCAGGTTTCCCTGAATTCCAACTACGGTTTCACCAGTCGCGAGATCAATGATGTCAATTTTGGTGGAGGCAACATCAATAGCGAAGCTTGGAGCGTCAATGTGGAATTCTCTCAGCTGATCTACGACGGAGGTGCCGTGGTTTCAGGTATACGCGCCGCACTCTCCGATGAGCAGGAGGCCTACTACCGCCTGCGCGGAGTCATCGACACCGTGATCTCGCAAGTGAAGACCAATTTCTTCGAAGTCGTCCTCAATCGCGCCCTCATCATCGCAAACCAACAGTCTGTCGATCTCCTCGCCGAGCAGCTCAAAGACCAGCTGAACCGCTACGAAGCCGGCACTGTGCCACGCTTCAATGTCCTCCAAGCCGAAGTCGCGCTCGCAAACGCCAAGCCCCCGCTCATACAGGCACAGAACAACTACCGCGTTTCCATGTATAAACTCGTCCGCCTGCTCGGCATGGACTACCCGCCCGGCTTCCCAAGCGAGGTTCCATTCAACGTTGTAGGCGAGCTCGACTACAAACCCCGCACCCTCAACTCGGACGAATCCGTGCGCATCGCTGTCGCCCGCAACCCCGACCTCAAAGCCCAGCGCCAGCTCATCCTCGGCAAGGCCGCGCGCGTGAACCAGGAGGTCGCAGGCTATTTGCCGGAGATCAGAGCCAGCGCGAGACAAACAAATCAAAGCGACTTTCTCACAAGTAGCCTGACCGACATGGTCAATGGTTGGTTTGTTGGAGTCACAGGCTCCTGGGCCATCTGGGACGGGCTCCTCACCTACGGCCAGGTGAAATCCGCCAAGGCCCGCATGGAGCAGGCGAAAATCAATTACGACAACGGCGTGCGCGAAGTCATTCTTGAAGTGCAGCAAGCGATATCAAAACTCCTCGAGGCCCGCGAAACCGTGGACAGCCAAGAAGCCAGCGTGGTGCAGGGCGTGGAAGCCCTTCGTCTCGCGCAGGAGCGCCTCGATGCCGGCGCGGGCACCCAGCTCGATGTGCTGAACCAACAGACCCAGCTCCTTCGGTCGCAGACATTCCTTCTCCAAGCTCGTTATAGTTATATCCAAGGCATGGCCGAATACGATCGCGCCCTCTCGCTCGACACACGCTTCCAAGATATCTTCGACGATCCGCTCACCAAGCCGCAGGCCAAGCGCTTCAATAAACTCAATAATCCTGAACGCCCGCAAGTGAAGCTCCCCCGCGCATACCGCAAGGAAGATCCGCTCAAGCCGATTCTTGAACAGGCCCCTGCTCCTTCACCGACTCCCGCAGTGACGAAGAAAAAAACCGTCGCCGAAAACAAAAAAACCAACTGAGCGCCCGCAGACGGAGCACACATCGCCAGATGATTCCACGATTCCTATTGGCTGTATTTGTGATTTCATCACTCGCAGCCCAGGCGTCCCCTGCCAACCTCAGTGATTCTCAGGCACTCGAAATCGGCCGCCGCATTTGGAAAAACGAGTGCGCTGGCACGATCAGTGGCCTCACATCCTGGAACAAGGGCGAGGAATTTCCATCCCTCGGTATCGCGCATTTCATTTGGTATCCGGTTGGACGTACCGGCCCCTTCGAGGAGAGTTGGCCCGGCCTTGCGCGCTTTCTGAAAACGCAAGGCGCACCGGTCGAGGACTGGATGCTAGGCCCATGCCCGTGGAAAAATCGCGACGCCTTCATGGCCGATATTGACGGTCCCCAGCTCAAAGCCCTACGCAGCATGCTTTCCAAAACGGTTGCAGCCCAGGCGCGATATGCGGCGATGCGCATGGAGGCCGCGCTGCCGAAAATGCTCGCTGCAACCCCTCCCGCACAACGCGCCAAAATCGAAGCCAATTTTCACCGGGTCGCCGCTGCGCCCCTCGGTTTCTACGCCCTCATGGACTATGTGAACTTCAAAGGCGAGGGCGTGAACCCCACCGAGAGCTATAGCGGTCAAGGCTGGGGCTTGCTTCAGGTTCTTGAAACCATGCCATCCACTGGAAACGCCCTGCCGGAGTTTGCCCGAGCTGCCGATGCCGTCCTCACCCGTCGCGTTCAGAACGCCCCGCCTGCTCGTAATGAGGCGAAGTGGCTTCCCGGTTGGCGGAACAGGCTCCAAACCTATCTGCAATGAACAAAGATGAAATCGCTGGTGTCTTCGAAAACATCGCCCGCTTGCTTGAGCTGAAAGGCGAGAATCCCTTCAAAGTCCGAGCCTACACACACGCCGCTCGTGCGCTGGAAACCCTCTCGGAGCCCCTCGAAACCGTGATCGCGGAAGAACGGCTCACAGCGGTTGACGGCATTGGCAAAGCTACTGGCGAGAAAATTATCGAGCTTTCCGCACACGGCCGCCTCGACTACTACGACAACCTCCGAGAGGAGTTCCCTCCAGACATTCTCACGCTTTTCGACATTCAGGGCCTCGGTGCAAAAAAAATCAAAGTCCTCTGGGACACTCTAAAAATCCACTCTGTGACAAGTCTTGAGCGCGCCTGCAAGAACGGCTCGGTCGCAGTTCTTCCCGGCTTTGGCGAGAAGACATCCGCAAACATCCTCAAAGGCATCGAGCACATGCGCAGCCACGCCGGCGAGTTCCGCTTCGGCGATGTCGCCCACCTCGCCGAGGGCCTCCTGGAGGACCTGCGTGGACATCCGGATGTCAACCTCGCCCAGATCGCCGGCAGCTTCCGCCGGAAAAAAGAAATCGTCCGCGACCTCGACTTCATCGTTTCCACGAAACATCCCGAGACTGTCATGGCGTTCTTCACCGCCCATCCTCTTGTGGAAAACGTACTCGCCCACGGCGCCACAAAATCCAGCGTGATCCTCAAGAGTGGGATCCAGTGCGACCTGCGCGCTGTCACCGGACCCGAGTTTCCATTTGCCTTGAATTACTTCACTGGCAGCAAAGAGCACAATGTCCGCATGCGCTCCCGTGCTCTTTCACGGGGGTGGTCGCTCAATGAATACCGCTTCAGTGCCGCCGATGGACGCGAGCTCCTGCAGCCCCTGCCCGAGATTCACGAGGAGGCGGACATCTACCGCGCCTTGGACCTTGATCCCGTGGAACCTGAGCTCCGCGAAGACCGGGGGGAAATCGACACTGCCGAGAAACACAAACTTCCGCTCTTGATCGAGTGGAGCAATCTGCGCGGCACATTCCACAACCACACGAACGCCAGTGACGGTCGTGCCACTCTGGAGGACATGGTTGCCGCCGCCAAGGAACTCGGACTCGAATACCTCGGAATTGCCGACCACTCGAAGGCGTCATTTCAGGCAAATGGCCTCGATGAAAAGCGCTTGGCCGCGCAAGTCGTCCGCATTGCTGAACTCAATGCCGCCGACAGCGATTTCCGCATCTTCGCCGGCACCGAGTGCGATATTCTCAAGGATGGAACGCTGGATTTCCCCGACGAGGTACTCGCCACTCTCGACTACGTCGTCGCAAGCGTCCATTCGTCGTTCACCATGCCCGAGGCCGAAATGACCAAGCGCATTATTCGCGCTATGGAAAATCCCCATGTCACCATGCTTGGCCACCTCACCGGTCGCCTGCTCCTCAGCCGCGACCCATACCAGGTCAACATCCCCGCCATCCTCGATGCCGCCGCCGCCACAGGTACGATCATCGAACTCAACGCAAACCCCCGCCGCCTCGACATGGACTGGCGCTGGTGGCCGCTCGCCAAAGAAAAAGGCGTAAAATGCGCCATCAACCCCGATGCCCACTCGACCTCAGGACTTCAAGACCTCATCTTCGGCGTCGGCATCGCCCGCAAAGGCTGGCTCACGAAAAGCGATGTCATCAACACCCTTCCGCTCGCCCGTATCGAATCCGTTCTCAAAGCCAAACGCGGCGGTTGAACGCAGCAAGAAAATCTGAAAATTCTCTCTATAAAATTCGTTAATCATCCCATGCTGCACCGGTTTGCTATTCTTTTCAGCACGATTGTCCTGCTGGCTTTCGCTTGTCTCGAAGGCCGCGCCCAGAGTGTCGAGCCTGGCCTCGAACGTGCCGTGAAATGGAAATGGAATGTCGCCCCGCCAACCTCTGCAGCCTGGGGGCTTCCACCCCGCGAGATTCCTGTGCTCCAGCAGCGGTCTGGCGTCCAGTCTGGAAACACCGCCGCTCCGCAACCGGACCAGAACATCTACACCGTCAAAAAAGGCGATGTCCTCATTCATATCGCTAATAAGCTCAAGCTATCCGTCGCCCAGCTCAAGGAGTTCAACGCCCTTGAAACGGACTTCTTGCAAATCGGCCAGCAGTTGCGAATCCCCACGCCGGAGGAAAAATTTCTTCTCAAAAGCACGCCGAAGCCTGCGGCCGCCTCAGCCAGTGTTTCCGAACCGTCGGACATCGCCAAATCCGAAGTCCTCCTCCTGCGCGTCTTTCTCGACAATCAAGGGTTCG
>JBIJCR010000150.1:0-3708 GCA_044344595.1 Terrimicrobiaceae bacterium | reverse complement strand
TTAGCCCAGGCCTCTTCGATTTGCTCTACGATTTCTTGTCCAAGTTTCGGAAGTGTTCTCATGCCGACCACGAGATTCTGCTCAAATCCCTAAGCTGTAAAGTCAAAAAGCTATTAGACTTTGGTATTACGAGCGTGGTTGGGAGGTTCTGAAGGCGGCTGAAGATGAGTATCAATCATTCATTGCCAGACTTCACGGTGCATGGTTGGTAACTCCGCAAAAAGCTGAGATTACTCGTCTGCTAAAATCCCGGCGTTTTGTTGTTCTTGAAGGCCCGCCTGGAACGGGCAAGTCTCGAATAGCAAAACAGATCCTGACCGAGGCCTTCGCTGACAACGGCGTCATTACCCAATTTCACCCCTCGACGACATACGAAGATTTTGTCGCCGGTTTGTCGCCCGACATTGCCAATGCAGCATTTCGATTCCAAGCACGTGCTGGTCACTTAATGGAGGCTGCTAAGAAAGCCGGAAACAACGACGCTCTTCTTGTAATCGACGAGATCAACCGCGCAGACCTCGGGCGTGTTCTCGGTGAGGCTATCTATCTCTTTGAAGCAGGACACAATGAGGAAGCCCGGGTAGTGAGGCTGCCCCATGCAATCGATGGCGTGAACGAATTCGGCCTGCCTAGCAATCTGTTTGTCATCGCCACTATGAACACCGCGGATCGCAGTGTCGCACGCATGGACCTAGCCATTCGCCGAAGGTTCGCTTTCATCACGATGATGCCTGATCGGGAAGTCGTGAAGTCCACGAGCACGGAAATGGGGCTGAAACTGTTTGATGCATTGTGTGATGTCTTTCTTGAGTTTGCCCCCGACGATGCACTCGCCCTGATGCCGGGACACTCCTATTTCATTGCAAGCGACGATGCAGTGCTACGTGACCGCTTGCGTTACGAACTGCTTCCGCTCGTGGACGAATATCTTCGAGAGGGTTACTTGGGCCCGGCTTCTGGAGCGCTTCATGCCGTTCGCAACCTCATCGCTGACTCAACCGCTGGTTCCTAGTTATGGCGAGAAAATCGACTGCGCCCCGTGGTTCCAAGGTGACTAAAGCAAGGTCGCCAGGGGTTCATGTCGCGAGGACGCCAAACCCACAGCCTTTGTTGCATGCGGTCGATAACGGCCCCACGGTGTGCGTCCACCCATCTCCTTATATTTCTGGAGGACGTGATCCTGGATGGGGTCCGCATTTGGATGGTTTCTTGTCACGCAACCGCGAAGCTCTCGCCGCAATCGGTGCCGAGCCTCTAATTGTTGCTGGTCGCAACGGAATAAGGCTTGAGCTAAAGCCCGGACATTCGGCTGGGGCGGTTCCTCTGCGCTCGCCTGTTTCGGGACAAGTCGCGGGAGGATTTGTTGTATCTCCTCGATTCGGGTGGCCCGGAGTGGGCCGGGTCTTGGCAGCAACGGGTTGGGGAAGTGGGCCTCAATTTCTCACACAGCCGCTCGTCCCAGGAAGCGGTAGGGAAGTGCCGCCGTGGGTGCTCGCTGGTCCCGTCCTCCAGCGTCTCAAAGACCTACTGTCACACCTAAAACCTAGATATCAAGAGCGCATCGAAGTCCGCACACATCCGCGTGGACAGATTCAGTGGCCGACATACATCGCAAAACAGATGGCAACTGGACGTTGGCATCATTTGCCCTGTAAATTCAGCGAACTTGGCACTGATTCGCGCTTGCGTCAGACGATTCGATGGACGCTTGAGCGTATCCGCCTTGATCTTGCAGCAACGGGTGGCAGCGATCCAATGGCGTTGATCTTGGCGACACTGGCAATGCACCTCCTTGATCAAGTCGCTGACGTGCCTTCCCAGAGGCCTTATCGTGGCGAATTGGAACGTAATCTCGATGCGGGCCCACTGACTTCAGCCGTAGTGCGGGAAGGGCTCAGAGCCATTGGCTGGATTGTCGATGAAAGAGGGCTTGGGGGTGGACGTAGCTCCGATGGACTCGCGTGGACTTTGCCGTTGGAGAGCTTGTGGGAGAGATATGTCGAGAAATTTGCTCGCTCAGACGCTGCGCTTTCGGGCGGCCGCGTGAGAGTTGGCCGCCTCGGAGAGACTACCGTGCCACTGCCTTGGGATCACCGAAGTAACCGTGCAATCGGACACCTGATTCCTGATATCATTGTGGAGAATCCGAATGAGATCGAAATTATCGACGCAAAATACAAAGCCCACTTTGCTGATTTAGATGTGGCGGGATGGAATGCTTTTACTGAGGACGCCAAAGAGAGTCTTCGGGCCGATGTTCACCAAGTTTTGGCGTATGCAGCGGTTTGCGGGGATGTAGCGAACATCAATGCAACCCTGGTATATCCCGTATCTGTTGGGCTGTATGACGAGTTGCAGTTGCGCTCTCAACACATCGTTTCAGCCTCAATTCCAGTGGGAACGCGGTTGAAACAATTGCGGCTACGAGCACTGCCATTTGCTGGGTTAAATTAAGGCCAAACAAGATCTGACACAAACACTCACCCATCAAGCGACGATGCGACCGCGACAAACTGATGGAAATCGGGAATCGGGGTCAGTGTGCATTTTCTTTTATATTTCTTAAAACCAATTCATGGCAAGTTGATTGCGGATGGGATTTAAGGGAAAAGGGGCAGTCCCACATATTGACATAATTTTATGCTCAGAGACCCGTCATCAGATGGAACCTCAGCGATCCGCCATTTAAAAACTCTCCCTTCTGACAGCACTAACTGCCGGTGCTCAAATAGCCCCCAGCCAGAGGGAGCTGAATGATTGATTAAGAGCGCCTCCGATTCAATGCCCGCGTGCCTGTCTGAGCTCCTGGATCTATGGACTTATGGCAATAAGTCCATAGATCAATTGCTGATCTCAAAAACAGATTTGCCCACTCTGTGGTTGACGTCAGGAGTTGATTCCTGAGATGACCCCCCCCGAAGATCACCCCCCCCTGGATTGAACAACTCCAGAGCTGGAATCCAAGGTTCATTCAAATCCATGCCGGTATCCTGATCAGGAGCGATGCGCTTGAATCCTGCATACATGAAGCACATGAGCTGGAGGCCGGAGAAGGATTCGCCTGGGTAGGCTGAGAGGGTGTATTTTTTCTCGGAGTTTGCGTAGTCGAGCCCACTTTCGCCAAGGCGAGCGACCTCGAAGGTTGATCTCCATGACTCGCCGTGTATCGAGGGAGTCGAAGCGCTTCAGGGCATCGAGGAGATGCCACACGGCAGCGGGGTATTTTTCCTGGAGGAGTTCGGAACCCGATCGGAACAGACCTCTGCAATCCCATCCAAGTCAAATAGGGCCTGCCTCTGTGAGCTTCTGGATATATGGACTTATGATCTTTCCTCGAAAACGCGTGGAGGGGCTTTTTGGTTATTCGGGTTTATGGTTCAGGGGGGATTCGAAGTCCAGCGGGGATTTATAGCCGAGGGCCGAGTGCAAGCGTGTTCAATTATAGAAGCCTTCGATGTAGTCAAAAACCATGAGTTTGGCCTGTTCTCTGGTTTCTGGAAGCGTTGAACCAAAGCACTCGGTTTTGAGCGTGGCCCAAAAACTTTCCATGGCAGCGTTGTCGTAGCAGTTGCCCTTTCGACTCATTGAGGAGGCGGCACGGTGTTTGGCCAGCAAACTGCGAAAAGCCTCACTGGCATATTGGCATCCTCGATCCGAATGGTGCAGAAGCCCGGGAGCGGGACGTCGTTTTGCCCAAGCCTTTTCCAA
>JBIJCR010000149.1:0-3799 GCA_044344595.1 Terrimicrobiaceae bacterium | reverse complement strand
GCGGATGCAAAATGTTCCGTGCCGATGCGAGCCTCCTGCGCGAGCACTATGCTCACATCGCCACGAAGCCATTCTTCCCCGAAGTGGAAGCCTTCATGGGTGCCACACCACTTATCGCGGTCGCTCTGGCTGCGGACAACGCCGTGGATCGTGTGCGCGAGCTTCTCGGGCCAACCGACTCCACAAAGGCGGCCAAGGGCACGATCCGTGGCGACTTTGGAACGACCATGATGAAAAACATCGCCCATGCCTCGGACAGCGCCGAGAGCGCGGCGGTCGAACTGAAGCGTTTCTTCAAGGACGGCGAGCTTTTTGACTACTCGATGACCCTCTCGGTCTGAGAAAACTCCCGCAAAAATCCTGCAAAATGCCAGCGTGCGAGCGCTGGCATTTATTGTGTCTTAATGTTTTCTGGGAACAACCGAAAACTCTTGGCGCAGCTTGGCAATGTGACCCGCCGGGAGGTGTCCCTTCCATTGGCTGCCGGGATAGATCACGCTGTTCCGCCCGACGAGTGACCCAGGGCTGAGAACGCTGTTACAACCGATCTCCGCATGGTCGCCGATGAGGGCGCCGAATTTTCTGAGACCGGTGGAGACGGGACCCTCGGCTGTGTGGATGGTCACGGGCGCCTTGTCGAGGCGCACATTCGAGAGAATGACGCCCGCTCCGAGGTGGGCCTCATAGCCGAGGATCGAGTCGCCGACATAGTTGAAGTGCGGGATCTGGGCCCTGTCGAAGACAAGGCAGTTTTTAAATTCCGAGGAATTCCCTGCCACGACACCATCGCCGAGGATGACATTTTCCCGAATGTAACACCCATTCCGAATCTCACAGTTCTCGCCGATCCAAGCGGGGCCTTTGATCATGGCACCTTGTTCGATGACTGTGCCTTTACCGACAAATACTGCTCCGCTCACGAACGGCTTGCCGATGAGGCGGCCATGGAGGCCAGGTTTTAGGCGGAATTGAAGATATGTCGCGATTTTCGGTAGAACATCCCAGATGTGCTCTGTGTTCTCGAAAAGGGCCTGATGTTCGCAGTGGCTGAGATCAAAAAAATCTTCGGTGGAAAACATGGTGAGTTGGATCTTGTGACAGAATGAAACTGATTGTGCGGGCTAAAAAATGAAACTTCTGTGCTCTCTGTGTCCTCTGTGGTCAATCATTCTCAGCCCCTTCCACGCGGCGCCGGTGTGAGTTTTTGGCCTTCCTTGGTGTCCTTCACGATCCATCCTGCGGCGAGAATTTCATCGCGGATTGTGTCGCTCAGCTTCCATTCCTTCGCAGCACGGGCTTCGGCGCGGCGCAATAGGAGGCCGTTGACCGCTGCAGGAATGGCCCCGACTTCAGCTTCAAAGCCCAGCACCGAATTCACACCCTCGAGCCATTTCAGAAGGCTTATGGCCTCACTTGGTGTAAGCGTGGCTTCATCCATTCTGCGGTTGGTTGTGCGGATCATGTCAAAAATCACGGCCAATGCGGCCGAAATGTTTAAGTCGTCATCTAACGCTTCGCCGAAAGCGTCACCGGTCTCGATCAGGTTTTCACCCGAGTCTATCTTGGCAAGTTCCTGAAGGCGGACCTTCCATTCATCCAGGCGTTGCAGAGCGCTGCGTGCTGCGGCGAGGCCCTCGAAAGTGAAGTTGAGGGGTTCGCGATATTTGACCGAAATGAGGGCGTAGCGCACCTCTCGACCGCTCCAGCCTTTCTCCATGAGGTCGCGCAGGGTGAAGAAATTACCCGCGCTCTTGGCCATCTTCGAACCCTCGACCTGGAGGTGGCGGCAGTGCATCCAAAGGCGCACAAATTTTTTCCCTGTCACGCACTCGCTTTGTGCGATCTCGGCTTCGTGGTGCGGAAAAATGTTGTCCTCCCCACCGCAGTGGATGTCGAGTTCCGGTCCGAGAATGCCTGTCGCCATGGCGCTGCACTCGATGTGCCAACCTGGCCGCCCGCGCCCCCACGGGCTTTCCCAGCCCACATCGCCATCCGCTTCGTCCCATGCCTTCCAGAGAGCGAAGTCGCCGACATTTTCCTTTTCGTATTCGTCGTTGCGGACCCTCACGCCGTCGCGGAGTTCCTCCAGATCGAAGTGTGCGAGCTTGCCGTAGTTGGCGAACGAGCGGATGCGGAAATACACGGAGCCATCCTCGGCGCTGTAGGCGTGGCCTTTTTCGATGAGCGTGGAGATCATCTCCAGCATCCGAGTGATGTGCTCGGGTGCCGTGGCCTCTGGGAAATGATCGGCGCGTTTGATGCGCAGCGTGTCGAGATCCTCGAAGAACGCCTTCTTGAATGGCGCAGTGAAGTCCGCAAGCGCCATGCCACAAGCCCTGCAACCGCGAATCGTTTTGTCATCCACATCGGTGAGATTCATCACGCGATCGACCTTCAAGCCCCGATACTCCAGATGCCGTTGCAGCAAGTCCTCGAAAATATAAGCGCGGAAATTTCCGATATGCGCGAAATTATAAACAGTCGGCCCGCAGGTGTAGAGCCGCACTTTCCCCGCCTCGCGGGGCGTAAAGTCCTCGATCTGGCGGGTCAGCGTATTAAAAAAACGAAGTGGCATGCGGTTCGAAGTAAAGGCGGAACGGGGCGGAAAATCAAATGCTGCCTCAGGCCACAGTTACCGGCATGAGTGACATCGCGTCGTTGCCGAAGATGTCGATGACTTTCACGGCGATCGTGTAGCGGCCGGGCTTCGTGTAGGTGTGTGTCGCCGAGAGGAGTTCGAGGTCGCGGTCGCGGCGGGTGCGAAAGCTCTGCCACTCGTTCTCGAAGATGTAGGCCCCAGTCCAGCGCTCTTCGAAGTCGATCAATTCCTCGCCCGCGTTCACCACGCCGGGCAGCTCGCCTTCCACGCCCATGCGTCTCGGCACCTTGATGATTTCCCGGCGGCTCTCGTAGTCGAAATCCACCGCCCAGTAGTCCACCCAATCGGTCCACTTCTTCGTGAGCACCTCGCGGGCTTCGATACCCTGCTTGTCTTTGCTGATCTTGATGAGATTCCCGGCTTCGCACACGACCTCGCTCTTGCCGGCCTTCAACTCGGCGGCGATCGAGTCGGCCATGCCTTGTGAGTAATACACCGAGAAATCGGTGAGTTCCACGGCGAGCACGAGCGGGTTTTTCGCGTCGTAGCGCGGCGTGATCTCGATGTAGGCGATGTCATGGAAGCGCACCTGGCCCTTCTCCACGGCACGGCGGTCGAAGACCTCGGGAGGGATTGTCTTTGGCGCGAGTTCGATGCCCTTTTGCTTCGCATCGTCCAACACGGCGGGAAAGAGACCCATCTCAAATTCAAAGGCCAGCACATCCACCCGCGAGGCCCCGCGCTTGCGGCATTCGGTGATGACTTCCTCGATGAACAAGCGCCCGACGGGCAGGTTGATCGGGCCAACGACGACGAGACGCCCGCCACTCTTGCCGTGGAAGAAGGCGGCATCTGGCAATGGCTCGGCGCGGTAGGCTTTGAGGATGAGGTCGCGGAATTCCTGCTCTTTCTTCGCCAAGGCGGCTTCCTTTTTCTTCCCGCTCAGCCGCCCGGAGACATTCAGATATGCCTGACGCTCGTAGCGGCCGAGGTTCAGGACTTCAAAGGCGCGGAACGCTTTGCCTGCCGTCTTCAGCTCGCGCTGGACGGTGATGAGCCGCTTGCGCGTGGTGTGGATGCCGAATTTGCCGAGGTCGGTGGCGATCCACTTGCGCCCGAGCTTTTCCGCCACAGCGGCGGTTGTGCCGCTGCCGCAGAAGAAGTCGGCCACCAAATCCCCTTCGTTGCTGCTGGCTTTGA
>JBIJCR010000123.1:0-5807 GCA_044344595.1 Terrimicrobiaceae bacterium | reverse complement strand
CTCGCGTTCCTTGGTGTCCACATTCACCAGTGCACGCACCCGGCGAATGCGATGCGGATAATTTGAATAACTGACTTTGATGGCCAAGACCAATTCTTCGTCGGACAAGATTTGGAATTCTTTAATTGTGCCTCTTGAGTACCTTGAATTTGTGGTTCTCTTTGGTGCGCGCAAGCGAGAAAATACCAAACTGGTGCAGATCGAAAAAATAAGGGGAATCCACGTAGGCTCGGCCGAAGATCACGACCTCGGCTGCCTCCACGCCGGCATCACCCCCGAGAGCGCGCTTGGGATCGGCATCCCGTGCGGTATCTGAACTTTGAAGCCGTTGGACGTGGGTGATTTAGTTTTTCCATAGCCTGCCAAGTGGCAAGTTTCAAACATCCCGTCCATCTCTCCTTGGGCATGGGTGTGTTTTTTTACAGTGTGCAAAAAGTTTCGAATCCGTGTTGCCGAAAGGGCTGCTGGAAGATACTTGTTTGGATTCTTTTCAAAAAAACATGCGCAAAAAAATTATCGCCGCCAACTGGAAGATGAACATGACCGTGGCAGAAACAGTCAGCTATCTCGAGAACTTCCGGAGTCATGTGGACGAGGTCAATGGCATTGAAATCGTCATCGCCCCGCCCTTCACCGCTATTGCGAAGCTTTCCGAACTCCTCGGTGGCTCTCAAAAAATCCGTCTTGGTGCTCAGAATATGTATTTCGAGATGTCGGGTGCCTTCACCGGAGAAATAAGCCCGGCCATGCTGCGAGAGCTTTTCGTGCGTTATGTCATTCTCGGCCATAGCGAACGTCGGCAGATTTTTGGGGAGACCGATGAGCTTGTTAATAAAAAAGTACTCACTGCGCTGGCCACCGGCCTGCGTCCGATTCTCTGCGTTGGCGAGACTTTGGATGACCGCGATGCCGGTCGTGAAAAAGAAATCCTGGAGACTCAACTGCGTGGTAGCCTCGCAGCCGTCACCGCTGCCCAAATGAACGATGTCGTGATCGCTTATGAGCCAGTTTGGGCCATCGGAACTGGCCGAAACGCGACACCTGAGCAAGCACAGGAGGCCCATGCCCATGTGCGCGCTGTACTTTCGGAACTCTCAGATGCCGCCACTGCCTCGAAAGTGCGGATTCAATACGGAGGCAGCGTGAAGCCTGCAAATGCCGCGACACTCCTCAGCCAACCCGACATCGATGGGGCCCTCGTCGGAGGAGCAAGCCTCGAAGCCCTCGCATTCTCGGAAATCGTCAAAGCAGCCGTTGTAAAATAATTTACCCAGTCTTCCATTTGAGCTCCCGCTCCTTATAGGAAGAATGCAATGCTCTGAAAGAATCGGGGTTTGCAGGAACTCCTCACTTGATGGATGGTACATGGCCTTTTTGAAAATGACAGATTCGGAAATCCGACAAACTGAGGGCACGGTCCCGGTGGACAACCTGCGCGTGGCAGGAGTGACCCGCCTCATATCACCTGCTCAAATCAAATCCCAATTCCCTGCGAGCACCAGCCAACTTCAGTTGGTATCTGATGCCCGTGCAGAAGCCCGTGCGATCCTCCGTGGCGAGGATGAACGCATGCTCGTGATAGTCGGTCCCTGCTCGATCCATGATCCTGTCTCAGCGCTGGAATACGCGAAACGCCTCTCCGACTTGAATCGCGTTGTATCGGATCGGCTTCTCATCGTCATGCGTGTTTATTTTGAGAAACCCCGCACCACTGTTGGTTGGAAAGGGCTAATCAATGATCCGCATCTGGACGAATCCTTTGATATAAGCTCTGGATTGACGCTTGCACGGAAGCTCCTACTCGACATTTTGGACCTTGGATTGCCCACCGCGACCGAGTTTCTCGACCCTATCGTTCCACAATACATCGCCGACCTCATCAGCTGGGCAGCGATCGGAGCGCGAACGACAGAGTCCCAGACCCACCGGGAGATGGCCAGTGGGCTTTCCATGCCTGTAGGGTTTAAAAACGCGACAGATGGCAGCGTGCAAACAGCGATCGACGCTATGGGCTCTTCTCGTACCGCACACAGTTTTCTCGGCATCGACCAAGATGGTGCAACCAGCATTATCAAAACCGCTGGAAATCCTGACAGCCATGTCGTTTTACGCGGCGGAAGAAACGGACCGAATTTCAGTGCAAACGATGTCCATGCTGCCCGTGAAGCTCTTCGCAAGGCAGGTCTGCATGCGGCCCTCATGGTGGACTGCAGCCATGCAAATTCCGGCAAGGATCCGAAGCGCCAGCCCGATGTCTGGAAGAGCCTTCAAGACCAACGTGCTGCAGGCGGGAGTGGAATTATTGGAGCCATGCTGGAGAGCCATCTCTACTTTGGAGCCCAACCGCTTGGTGCCAATCCATCGACCCTCCAATACGGCGTCTCCATCACGGACGCCTGCATGGACTGGGAAACCACAGCCGCACTACTGCTAAAAGCCTAAATCAGGGAGGACAGAAACCCTTCGCCCTTCACATGAAAGCCTCGGAAGCTCTGTTTGCTGCGATCGATTTCGAGAGTGCGGGAACGGCTCCAGGCCTCACGGATGAACCTGTACAGGTGGCTATCGTCCATTGGCAGTCGGAATCACCTGTCGTGGCGCTGAATTCATACCTGCGCCCTTCGCGTCCAGTTACTTGGGCGGCCCAGCAGGTGCACGGCATTTCGAATGATCAACTTACCTTGGCTCCACGACTCATCGATCTGTGGCCGCGTGTCAAATCAGCCCTCGAGGGACGCTGGGTCGTAGCCCACGGCGCCGCCACCGAGAAGCGCTTCCTGCGCGTCTTCCCACTTCATCGTTTCGGGCCGTGGGTGGACACCCTTAAGCTCACTCGGGCTGTTTATCCCTCACTTCCTTCTCACGCCCTAGGTGATGCGGTGACAACGCTTGGTCTTCTGGATCAAATACAATTCACCGGATTTCGTTGGCACGATGCTACATCGGACGCCATTGCATCGCTTTTATTGCTCAACCATTTGATTGAGGCCGCCGACCTTGGCAACGAGCCTGCAGAAATTCTCACACACCCGAATCTCGCTTCGTATTTCGCGTCCCGCAGGAGATGATGCCACCGGGTGTCAACAAGAAGTCCATGTGCGCATCGTGAGGTTCCGACGGAATCCGTTCCAGAACCGACTCTTCGAAACAAACTCCCACGCGGAGCCCCTCAAAAACCGTCAAGAGCCGATCATAATATCCCCCCCCCCGTCCCAAGCGCACCCCTTTGCGGTCAAATGCCAAGCCTGGAACAAGTATCATATCCGCCCTTGCCTGAGCGACGGGTGCATTCGGGCCCGGCTCTAGGATTCCGAATTTTCCTGCGACAAGCAATTGAGAGTTATCAACAAAGTAGAGGCGCACTTGAGAACCAACCACACGCGGCAGAATAATCTGTTTTCCATCGGGCCAGGGGGTAAGAACATCCGGCTCCGAAACGAGGGCAGTGAAGGCGCAAACCGTCCGTGCCGTAACCCAAGCGTTCCAATTCGTTAGGTGGCTGAGTATTTTTTGACCCGCTGCCCGTTTGCGTTCCAAATCCAGACCCAGTAAGTAACGACGGGCCTCTGCACGCAGGCTTTGCTTTTGTTCAGGGATCATGAAGGATGCTAATAAGCATGGTCCGTAAGTTCATCGAGCGAAAAATTTCCGCAAAACGCAAGCCCGAGCACCATGTTGACATGAAGCTCGGCAGCGGATGGCACAAGCGGAATTTCCTTGCCGAAGTCGTCATTCCATCCCTGTTCACGAAACGCGAAGGCAGACGCGTTAAACCCGTCTTTCCCGAACTCCAGCAGGGCCAAATCTGCATCACTTGGATCGGTCACGCCTCCTTCCTCATTCAAACACCCGAGCACAGCGTTCTCATTGATCCCAACTGGGCAAAGTGGCTAAAGGTCATCAAACGTATCAAGCACCCCGGACTGGATATCCATGACCTGCCGGCGATCGATCTTGTGCTGGTGACGCATGCCCATTTCGACCATTTGGACCGCAAGACTCTGCGCGCCGTAGCGAGCGAACAGGCAATCCTTGTACCTGAAAATGTGGGCAGCCTCGTTCATGGTCTCGGCTTCAACCATGTGCAGGAATTACAGCACTGGCAGTCCTTTCAACTCGGCGCTCTAAGAGTCACACTAACACCGGCGCGGCATTGGGGCGCCAGAGTGCTGCATGACACGCACCGTGGGTTCGGTGGATTCCACATCGAGTATGCTGGACGCTCGGTTTTTCATTGTGGCGACAGCGCCTACTTCGATGGCTTCAGCGAGATCGGCGAGCGCTTGCCGGTGGAAATAGCTCTTCTGCCCATTGGAGCCTACGACGCGCCTACGAAAAGGGATGTCCATATGAACCCCGAGCAGGCCATCGACGCCTTCATCCAACTCAAAGCAAAAATTCTGGTGCCAATGCATTTTGGAACCTTCCGCCTCAGCTACGAACCGCTACACGAGCCTCCGGAACGACTCATCCGCCATGCCGCCGAACGCCTCATCCTCGACAGCGTATGTCTGCTGGAAGAGGGAACTCCGAGAGTATTTTAGTTTTTTTTGAACCCCTGCAGAACTGCGACTCGTACGTTCTAGTAGTGAATAGCAATGACATAGACAATTTTCCGAATCAGATGGATGTCATGATCCTCCCATGGGTTTCCCTTTTTCCAGGTTCTCTCCTGCCGTTGTATATCTTTGAGGAACGCTACCGAGGCATGATCCAAGCGGCCCTAGAAGGAAAGCGGATGTTCGCCATCGCTCACACCTACGATGAGACAACAATAGCTCCAATCGGCGGACTCGGGGTCATTCGTGCATGTGTGATAAATGCCGATGGAACCTCCAATCTCGTCCTACAGGGCCTCTCACGCGTTGAGTTCTCGCGATTCAAAAACTCGCCACGTCCCAGTGCAGACATATGCGTAGTGCGTGACGATCAGGAAAATGATGATCTCAGTGGCATTCGCGGTCAAATTTTAAGCAGTTGCGAGAATTTCATAACCGAGGGATTCAAAACGCCTGAGGGCTTTGCAGATTACTTGCGTTCGTCGATTTCCGACTCGGCCTTCACCGACCTTATTGCTTCCACACTCATTTCGGATGCATCCCACCGCCGCACGCTTTTCGAGACAATCGAGATTAAGAATCGCATGTCGCTTCTCCTTGAAATGCTATCCCCCACCGCAGAATCAGCCTGACACCGACATGCGTAATATTTTTCGGCCTATCTGGCAGAGGGAACAGAGGCTCTGAAGACGACAGCAGATTCGCTCCGGCTCCTGATCACGTAAGAGCAATTCTGAGAAGCAAAGAAGGACTCACCTTTCTGAAGCTGAAGTTTGTCACCATCAGCTGTAGCAGTGATTTCGCCTTGCATCACAATCAGGATATCCGGTCCTGTGCGTGTGCCAGAATGATATTCCCGGTCTTTGAAGCACTGAATACGGCTGAGTTCAAATTCCGCAGCAGGCGTTGGATACACGGTCTCACCGTTTCCAGCATCTACGCCGTGAATAACTCCAACCTTGCCCTCGTTGAAGCATAAGACACGCATCAACTCGGCAACATCCACATTTTTAGGAGTGAGACCGCCACGCAGCACATTGTCGGAATTTGCCATGAGCTCGACATTCACGCCCTCGAGGTAGGCGTGCAGAGTCCCCGCCGATTGATAAGTTGCCTCGCCAGGTTGCAAGCGGACAAGATTGAGCAGGTAGATGGAAAAGATGCCTCGGTCGCGGTGGCCGTCCGGCAGAGGGAACTCCCGGGCGGCGCGCACAGCCCAGAAGTCAGGCAGGTCTTTATTCGTCGGTG
>JBIJCR010000114.1:0-7323 GCA_044344595.1 Terrimicrobiaceae bacterium | reverse complement strand
TCAGAGGATTCAGAAGTCTATCAACCTCGGCCTGCGGCATCGCCATAGCCTGTCCATAGAGCTCGCGCAGTAGCGTGGACCTTGCGGCGACATCGTTTCCAGCAACCTCCAATCGATTCGGGAAATCTGGCATCAGCGGCTGCAGTTCCTCAACATTCCGTAGGCACTCGGCGATTTCCTCCAGCGGGCGAAAGCCATGCAGCATCCAGAAGTCCGTGAGCGCCACATGCACTTCGGGTTTGTGATTCCGGTCCTTGTAATTCCTCGTGGGGGCTTTGAGGGGAACACCTGCCGATTCCTCGGCCTCAAATCCAGCCTGCGCTTGGGCAATCGTCGGATGGGCTTGGATGGAGAGCATTTTTCGGGCATCCAGAACCTTGAATAAATACGGAAGCAGATTCTGAAAACGCGCCGCAACAGCTACCCCAAGAACTTGATCCGGCGCCATGCTAACCAAATCGGGCAGAGGAACAGAACCATCGGGCAACTCGACGATAGAAGCCCCTCCCCCATGTGCACCAAGCCAGAGTTCCGAACAAGGCAACGGCGAAGGATGTGGTTGCCCGAGCAAACTGGGGATGAAATCGAAGCCGCCCCAATCGTAGTGCTGAACGACGCCATTCAGTTTAAAAATTCCTGTAGTCTTCATTTTGTATGGAGTTCTATTAACGGAAATCGACTTCGCTTTGAAGTGTCAAACCGGGAGGAGGAGCCTCGCCAAGGAGGCCCGTTTGATCTGAAGCTGCGGGCGGCACGACTTCATGAAGCACACGACGTCGGACTTGATTGATATCCCAACGCCGCAAGAGCGAATCGATCTGATTGCGGGTGGACTTCGAAACATCCACCGGACGCAGACCAGTGAGGCGCGCGGCGCGCAACCACGCGACAGCGACTTCGGCCCGCAGGGATTCGCCCGGATCGGTTTCCCGCAGAATTTCCCAAGACTCTTCGACGAACTCCGGCGGCAGGATTTGCTCGGTTCCGGCATGGAAGAGGACCCGCGAAAGGAGTCGCCCGAGCGCCTTCCAAAGGGCGGGATTTCTGGGTTGCGCCTCGATAGCCTTCGTCAGGCTCCTGAGTACTGTGGTTCGTGTTTCCGAGCCGATGGATTCCAGCGATCCTGCCAGAAGGACAATCTCTGCAGATGGAGTCGCTCCTTCACGCCATTCCACTGCGGCGGCTTTCCAGATAGCCTCGGATTGGACGGCATCCAGACCAGCGGCGATGCGTCGCGCGCAAATCCAACGCTGGATTTTCACGGCGCCACTGGGGAAACGAGGTGGCGCAGCAAGGATTTTAGCCAATGCAGAGGCTCGCTCGGCATCCCCGGTCATGCCGCAACCAGGACGCAGAAACCAACCGGCAAGATGCAGCCATGTTTCCTCGTGATCTGCCGAATGGATCCGCTGAGGAGCTGCCTCAAGCCAGATGTCGAAAAGCCGGCGCACGATGCCACCAGTCCAAGCCGACTTCTGATTGCCAAGCGCCTTTTCGCCAACGGTGAAAACCGCATTGGCTGTGAGCTTCTGACGGGTTTTACGAGCGGGATCGAGAAGCGCGGCAAGTTGTTCGCCAGCGCGAGTAACGGCATCCGAAGTGTCGGCAGAGCGTTTCTGCGGAGCAGTGGCACAACCTCGCAAGGAAAACTCAAGAGGCCAAAGGGCATCCCATCGCAGGCCGGGCTCTGCGGAAAGAAGCTCAACTTTCAAAAGACCGGTGAAGCGCATGCAGGTGCGAATTTTAACCCGCACAATGGGATCACTCGGGGCGCGCGAGCCCTGAGGCGAAGCAAGGATAGTCTCGACAGCAGGAAGATCGGAAAAACCTTCCGCATCGGTTGCCACGACATCGCTGGGTTGGTCAGAAGGACGGCGGGCATTGCGCAGAAGCTCAAAGGAGGCTGGCTTGCCCACAAGCGCGCGAAGCTCGGGATGACATGCTGTGAAATCCTTTTCAGCCGGTGCGCCCTGCGGCAAAAGGCAGAGGGCAGAGTTTTGCCCGACGCGCATGTAATACGAATGCGAAGCGCCCGCCTCGATGCGGGATTCATCCCCCGTGGCACGGAGATGTAGGAACCGTGCGGCTCCGCGGGCAACGGCTAGCTCGGGATCCGTGTTTTCAAGGACCTTTGGAATGTGCTCCGGTTGCCAGCGAGTCAGATTTTCCAGAATGCGGCGACGAATCGCTGGAGCTTTCGTGAGACCACCATTGAAAAGGATGAAATCCACCGCCGCCCGCCCGCGCAGGAAGTCGCTGAGGTGGCGGGTCACAGCGGGATCTTTGGCGTAGGGAAGCCCCATTTCTCGGAGTCCCAGAGCGGCACGCAGCGGATGCTCCCCCGCTGTAACCAGAGGAAAGAACCCTTCTAGCAAAAGAGCGAAAATTTCGCTGGCTGAGATCTCACAACGAAGAGTTCCCGAGAGGAGCGAGGCGCCGGGCCTCGATACGGCGACGGGCCAGACTTTACCCCCCTCGAACTCCTCACCGAGGGCCTCCTCCTTGATTTCCCGGCAGCGGGCGAGGAGTTGGGTAAAGGTTGATGGCGCCAACTGCGCACCAGGAGTTAGTTTTTCTTCGAGAAAATGAGCCAGCGAGAGATCAAGATTGTCACCACCGAGCAGGACATGGTCGCTCACCGCGATACGCTGCAGACGCGGAAGTGGCGAATCCGGCCTCGGCTCGACGGCAAAGAGGCTAAGATCGGTCGTTCCTCCGCCAATGTCCACCACAAGGACGTGGGACTTGTGATTCCCGGCAGCAAGAGAATCGAGAGCCGAAGCATCATTTTCCAACCAGGCATAAAAGGCGGCCTGAGGCTCTTCGAGAAGGAAGGTAGAGCCGGGGAATCCCGCTTCCCGCGCAGCTTCAAGAGTGAGTTGCTGCGCGGCGGGGTCGAACGAGGCAGGCACCGTGATGGCCACATCTTGTGATTCAAGGGGTGCATCCGGGTGCACCTCGTTCCAAGCTATGGAGAGGGTCTTAAGGAGTTTCGACAAAGCATCGACCGGGCTGATCAGGTCAGGCGGCGTCAGATCAGCCGAACCCAGTGGGAGAAATTTGGCGCGGCGGTCTGCGGCATGATGCACCAGCCAAGACTTCGCGGAATGCACCACTCTCCCAGGAACCTCCGCCGCACGGGTACGAGCGAATCGTCCTGCCGTCCAATGACCATTCTGATCCGGAGCAAGATAGAGAAACGAGGGCAGCGTCCGTTGCGAAGTCGCGGAGTGTGCAGTCTCAGGCTGGAAAATCGCCAGCACATCGCTGTGCCCGGATGTCGAATCGCAAGGCACATACGCTAGTGCGCAATTTGTCGTTCCCAGATCGATGCCGATGCGAAAAGAAGCCATATCTTGTAGCGACGAGGACAATCAATCCGAGCTCATCGCACGAATCCTAAAAAGATCATGGCTTTTCAAAAAGAGACAGAAATTTTCCGTAGCCCTGCTTTTCGAGCTCCTCTTTGGGTATGAAACGCAGGGACGCAGAGTTGATGCAGTA
Organism: Terrimicrobiaceae bacterium; assembly: GCA_044344595.1. Classification (GTDB taxonomy): domain Bacteria; phylum Verrucomicrobiota; class Verrucomicrobiia; order Chthoniobacterales; family Terrimicrobiaceae; genus UBA967. The sequence continues at coordinate 3,819 of JBIJCR010000114.1, read as the reverse complement.
ACGCATGCCTGTCGGGGCAGGCCCATCGGGGAAAACATGACCCAAATGCGATTTACCTTCCACCGAGCGCACCTCAACACGTTCCATGCCATGAGAGGTATCGACCTTCTCTTCGATAGTCTCTGCTTCCAGCGGACGAATAAAGCTTGGCCACCCCGTACCGGAATCGAACTTATCCAGCGAACTGAACAATGGTTTTCCGGAAATAATGCAAACGTAGATACCCTCCCGCTTGTTGTCCCAATACTCATTGCGAAATGGAGGTTCAGTGCCGCACTGCATGGTAACATGCTCCTGAATCGGCGTGAGGTTTGGTTTGGAGTCTTCGGCTTTCACAACAGTTGAAGTGGCAAAAAGGATCGCCAGTATTAGAACTTTCACGAGCAACTCTAAACCAAATTTTCGCTTTGCACAGGATCAGTTTCCTGGAAAAGGGGTCAGCAACGAATGGCGCTTCGTTAGTGGGGATTTGGGATTGGAGTGCTCCCCGAAAACTGATCCAGAAGTTATGAGAGGTAGCGGGCGGTGCTCGCGGCGGCGACGGGACCGAGGAGACGCGAGACCATGTGCAGCGAGCAATCGATGCCGGCGGAAATGCCTGCGGCGGTTAGGATTTTGCCGTTGTCGTAAAACCGGGAGGAGGGATCGATGGTCGCGGCTGGTGCGAGGGCGCGGAGATCGTCGAGGCACTCGTGGTGCGTCGTCGCTCGGAGCCCGTCGAGCAGGCCGAGCTGCGCGAGCAGGAAGGCCCCGGTGCAGACGGACACGACGAGTTCGGCGGAGGCGGCTTGGTTGTGGAGCCAAGCGAGGACCGACGCGTTTTTGAGGAGGGCGCGCGTGCCGAAACCACCGGGAACGATTAGGACGTGCGGCGAAGGGCAGGTGGTGAAGGTGTGGTCGGGCAGGACTCGGAGTCCGTTGCGGGCGTGGATCGGCGCCGCGGTTTCGGCCACGGTAATGACGTTGAACGTGTCGTAGCCGCGGAGTTCGTCCGCGACGGCGAAGACTTCAAACGGACCGGCGAAGTCAAGGACTTCGATGTCGGGGAAGAGGAAGAGGGCGAAGGTTGAGCGACAGTCGAGGCAAAGGAATCAGAGTTGTTTGTGCGCGAGGGATGCAGAGGGCTTTGAGGGCGATCTCGGTCGCGTTGGTCCACGTGAGACCGCATTTCATGCGCAGGCAGTTTTTGTGGCGCTCCTTGACAGTGAAGAGCGGGCCGACACGCGAAAAAAACTCCTCGATGGAATCGGCCGCGCGCGAGAGGCCAGAGGGATTCTTCAGAAGAATGCGCTCCTCGAGGGAAAGAGCCTCCACAATCTGAAAAAGTCGGCGGTCAATGGATTCCCGAATTTGAGAAGGTTGGGAGGTCGCTGGAGGTTGTTTGGGCATGCATTCATTCTAAAGCGAGAGCGGGCTTGAGGGTGAATTTTATTTATAAAAACCCTTCGAATTTTTCTTGCATCGAAGCTCTCAAACCAATCCCAGCAGTAGTTCGAAAAAAACATGAAGACCACAGCCATGGGGGCTGTAATCTTGATGTGAGGGAGTCAGGCTGGAGGAGCGCTCCAGACCTTGAGCACTGGGGACTCATGTTCGTAGCCGAGAAGGCTCCATCGACCTGTTTCCAGATTGAAAAAGCGGGCGGACTCTGGACTCATTCCGAGCCATCGGGCGGTGAGAACGCGCAGGCAGTGGGCATGTGCGACGAGAAGGGTATCGCCTCCAAAATCCCGGACTCTCGAGATGACGCGGTCAACGCGCTCAGCGACATCCTGAGCGGATTCCCCATCGGGACAAGGCTGGGTGAAAACGGTCCAACCCGGCACAGATTTGCGGATTTCTGCAGTTGTTAGGCCTTCGTATTTTCCATAATTCCACTCACAGAGGTCATCGGTCTGGACTGCACCCCCTCCCCAACCGACAAGATCGCATGTCCGCCGCGCGCGAAGACGGGGGCTGCACAGGACAAGTCCAAAGTTCCAATTTTGAAGTAAGGGTGCAAGGGCGACGGAGCGCCGCTCGCCTTCCGGGGTGAGTGGAATATCGGTGACCGAGGTGTGGCGTCCACTCAGGCTCCAATCCGTTTCACCATGGCGGATGAGCATGATGCGCTGACTGTTCTTGTTTGGGGACGTCTCGGGCATGGAAATGTATCAGGGGGGCTGAGGAGCGGTGAGATTGACGTCGATCCAACGCGAGACGGCTGCGGTGATGTCATCTGGTGACTCAATGGGAGCAAATGCCGAGGCATCAGGCAAAATCTCCATGCTTGCGCGTGAGAGGTGGCGGCAGAGATTAACTGCATCACTCGGATGAAACCCAGCAGCCTTGGCTGGCCAGAGGATATGAACCGGGGTAAGAACTGCGGAAAGATGGCTGGACACATCGAAGCCATGGCGTGTTCTGAAAAAATTAAAAATGGCGTGTTCGGCACCATATTGCTGTGCGCAATTGACGAGCACACTCAAGGTCTCGGGAGTTATTTTTTGGGGATTGGCAAATCCGTAGGATTCGAGCCAAGAGCGCATGAATGAAGGCTGAGCAATATGACGACGGTAGATAATGTGGCTCACCCCGGGGATGCTGCTTTTGCGCACCATGCCCATGGAGCGACATTTTTGAGAGTCGCTGAGGTCTGTGGGAAGAAAGAGAATCATTCTTGAAACCAACTCCGGGTGGCGAGCGGCAAGAAGAAGCGTAAGATTGGCGCTGACACCGCTTGCAATGACTACCGAGCGCTTTTGAGGCACGATCTCTCGCAGAAACTCAGCTATACATTCCACATGATCAGCAGGGTCCAGAGGCTTGGAAGGCCTCTCGGATTCTCCAAATCCAATCAGATCGGGGGCTATGACCTCGTGATTAGTAGCAGCTCGGGAATAAACCTTTGACCACTCATAGGATGATGCCCCCAGAAAAAAGCCATGAAGGAAAACAAGAGGTTCACCAGATCCACTGATATGATAGACAATCTCCCCTTGGGATGTGGAAACCGACCGCGTTGCAAAAATAGCGGGGGATATTTCATCAGGTATCGCGCCGCGAGCAGTACGCTGGCGATGCTTCAATGCAAGCAGAACCACACCAAGAAGCCCCATCCCGATTCCGAAACCTACGAAAGGGCTTCTCTTCCAGAGTGGAGACATGGAACCGTGTAAGACTGACCGCCTGCGCTACCGAGAGTTGCAGCGGACAGACAAGGAGGTTACCAACTCGATTTCGTTACGCCGGGGATAAGGCCGGAGGAAGCGAGTTCGCGGAAAGTGATACGGGAGATCTGAAACCTGCGAAGGAATGCGCGACGGCGCCCAGAAATGCGGCAACGATTGACGAGCCGTGTTGGACTTGCATCACGGGGAAGCTGAGTGAGTGAGGCGTAGTCTTTTTTAGCCTTCAATTCCGCGCGGAGAGCCGCATATTTTTCAACTGTTTTCTGTTTGCGCTTGTTGCGCTCGAGCCATGCTGTTTTTGCCATAAAAAAAAGATACTATGTGACAAAATTGGAGCATTGCAAGTTTTTAAGAGCAGAAATTTGAGATTGGGTCAGAGCTTTTGCTAGAAGGCTCATAGATAGTGACGGTTTTTCAGGATGAGAATTAGGGCAGCAGGCTTGTGGTGGTCATAATGTTGAAAGCAACTTGAAGGCGATCCCCCTGTATTGATGTGAACGAGAGCAATTAGGGAGTTGCGAGCGGAGGGGGCTATCCGATTCTTTGTGTTTGAGGTCGGTTTTTTGTTGTTGTTTTGGTTCGGTATCTTGAGGGCGCGGGAGAGCGCCTCCAAGTTCCCCCCAAACCGCGGGGTTATGGGGGCGCGAAG
>JBIJCR010000063.1:0-13266 GCA_044344595.1 Terrimicrobiaceae bacterium | reverse complement strand
CTGTGACCGAACTCAGGAGCACGTGCGCGGGCAACGTGCGCGCAGACGATAATTTCGCCGTAGGGAAAAGTTATGACATCCGTGGCTCCATGTGTGTCCAGAAAGTCACGGTGCACTTTCGCCATCGCGCGGGAGCCAAGAATACTAATCTCAACGCCAGCCAGGGCCGCGAGTTCGGCGTTGTTTTTTTTTGCAAGGATCAAGCAGAGGGGTAGCGCTGCTGCTGTAAGGCTCTCCAGAAGCTCGCGATCGTAGTGAACGGAGCGTGTGTGGTGGAATAGAAATGCTTTCAGCGGCGGTATCCTCACGCAGCGGATTTTTGTTCGCGTTTTTCCAGCGTGCAGCGTTCCTCGCGTTTTGGATAGGAGATGCGGGCATGAAGCATACTGAAGAGAGAGAAACGGAAGCTATTGGCGATCTTCCAAATCTCGGCGATCGTCAGGGGAGCATCGTCAAGCTGTCCCTCGTCGAGGCGCGCTTTGATGATGTTACGGATGAGATCGTCGATGCGTTGTGGCGTAGGGCGATCAAGACTGCGTGACGCGCTTTCGATCGAGTCGGCGAGGCTGATGATCGCGGCCTCCTTCGTCTGCGGACGCGGTCCCGGATAGCGAAAACTCTCCTCGCTCACCTCGGGAATATCCTCCTCGCGCATATTCATGATTTTTCCGCCAAGGCGAGCATCCTCCTGCTGCTGGAGGGCACGCTGATAAAAATACGAAACCAAGGAGGTGCCGTGGTGTTGACTGATAACATCGATGATCTCGGCATTCAGTTTGTTTTTGAGAGCCAGATCGACCCCCTCCTTCACATGAGAAATAATAATGAGAGCACTCATCGTCGGAGTGAGGTCGTCATGGGGATTCGAGCTCTGGGGGATGTTTTCAGTGAAGTAGTGGGGTTTAACGACCTTGCCAATGTCGTGGAAATATGAAGCAACGCGACAGATTGTGGGATTCGCACCGACGACTTCTGCAGCAGCCTCCGAGAGGTTCGCAACTGCTAGGCTGTGATGATAGGTCCCCGGCGCCTCGAGGCTAAGGCGCTTTAGGAGTGGGTGGTTCAAGTCGCTCATCTCGAGCCATGAGATGTCGGTCGTGATTTTAAAAACATGCTCGAGCATTGGTAAAATGCCGCTCACGACGATGGCTGTGGCAATGCCAGTTGCAAAAGCTGACAAACTTTGCCATCCGACCATCGCCCAATCAGTCTGTGAAGGCACCTCCCAAATCACTGGGCCGATTTGGCCGAATGCAGCGGCAAGAATCCAAGTGGCAAGACCCACATAGATGCCGGCCCGCACAAGGCGACTACGGCGGCGGACTTGTAGCGTCACAAAAACACCTATGAAGCCAGTGATCAGCGAAATCACCAAGAATACAGGGTCGATGCGGCCGACAAGAAGCGAGCCCCAAAGACTCGAAAAAACGGCAGCATAAAGCCCATGATTACGCCCCAGGAGCACGGAAAGCACAAGCGGCGCGAAGGCGTAGGGAATCAGAAGCGGGGCGAGTTGGAGGTCAAGGGATCCCGCAGCGGCCTGACTGAGCAGGATTTTGATGACGGCCAACTGTGTGAGAAGAGTTCCCAGCAGTAAGCAGAGAAGGGAATTTTTCCGAAATGTCTGGGGATGGTTGATCCAGAGTTGCGCAACAGCCGTGGCAAAAATGAGCAAGCAGAGCAGAAACTTTTTGGCGGGTTCATCCTGATGCCCAGTGAAAATCAATGCCGCGAGGCCGAATATGAAAGCAGCGAGCAGAATGGCTCTGATCGGCCAGCCATTTTGAAGTGCAGAGAGAAAATCACTCTCTTCGACTTGGCGACGCCGTTTTCCAGAAGAAAGCCCCTTCCAGACGAGTCGCCAGCGTTTGAAAATTCCGAACATGTTAGATTCGGCTTTCCCGTGAGCCTCGATGGTTTTTGTAGGCCAGGATCACGGCCTGCACGAGTGGATGCCTAACGACATCCTTATCGCTGAAAAAATGCATTCCGATGCCATCGACATCGCGGAGGGCGGCGACGGCCTCCACAAGGCCGCTTAGCTTGTTCCGTGGCAGGTCGATCTGTGTGACATCCCCCGTCACCACGCAGCGGGAACCAAGACCGAGTCGGGTCAGGAACATAAGCATCTGCTCGGCAGTGGTGTTTTGGGCCTCGTCGAGGATAACAAAAGACCCGCTAAGGGTACGTCCGCGCATGTAGGCGAGAGGAGCAATTTCGATAATGTTTTTATCCATGAGCTTCTGTAGCTCATCCGGCTCCAGGAGGTCGTGCAATGCATCATAGAGCGGACGCAAGTAGGGAAGAATTTTTTCCTGCAAGTCGCCGGGGAGGAATCCGAGAGCCTCACCTGCTTCGACGGCTGGCCTTGTGAGAATGAGTCGCTTCACTTTCTCCTGCTTGAGGGCGGCAACGGCAGATGCCACGGCAAGGTAGGTCTTACCTGTTCCGGCCGGTCCGACGCCAAAAGTGATGTCGTGGGACTGAATCGCTTGGACATAGGTTTTTTGTCCGGCGGTGCGCGGGACAACAGGAGGCTTCCGGGGAGAGCACTGAATTCGGGTCTCGATGAGACTGACGAGGGATTCGGTAGAGCCTGGACCCTTTGAGGCCTCCAAAGCATGTTCAAATTCCTGGCGATGGATGTTAATGCCCCGCTTAACTGCGGCATGGAGTTGCTCAATGGCATCACGAGCATGTTCGACTGCATCCTTTTGGCCCTCCAAGCGAATCCATCCATCGCGCGCAGTGATACGGACTTCGAGCCGACGTTCCAACTCATGCAGAAGCTTGGGATCACCTCCGTAAACGGACTGCGCGATGCGGGCGTTTTCGAATTCCAGCGTGAGGGTTTCCATCGAGAACTACTTGTAGGCGTAAACCAACGCCCAGCCTGTGCGCTCTGCAGGAGATTTGTGAACGGTCACGATGGCGTAGTAGGTACCGGTGCGAGATGGCTCCACGCGCACTGCGGAGAGGCGACCCGCGCGGGTGGTCTCGACATTGATGAGATTGCCCTTGGAGTCGTAGATATTGACCGAGAGAACCGCGCCTTTCACATCAGTACCAAGGCAGAACCAATACTCGTTCCCCTTGAAGAGTTGTGCCTGGACAGCCTGCTGGTCCTTGACACCAAGGTCCCCTCCCCACGCGTCTTCGCGGACGCTGAAACCCTTCTTCACATAGGGAGATGCGGCCTCGTAGGCGAAGGAGAGAGCATCATCCACATAAGCCCATGCCGAGGCCACGATGAGGAGAGCAAAAAGAAATGTAAGCGTTTTTTTCACGGCAGGTTCAGGCTCCCTTGAAAGCAATGGCTGCAACGGTGTCGCGAGTCATCTTATGAATGCGAGTAACATTCTCAGAGGGAATGGCGTCGCCCTCGCCGTCTCCGATCAAAGGTGCGATGGCGGCGAGCAATTTACGAATCCGGTCAACAAGGTCATCTTCAGCAAGGCGTTTGTTCGAGAGATTATCGAGTTTTTTTGTGAAAAAATTTACCAGTGCAGGCTGATGAAGAAGCTCGGCCGAGTCGGTGGTGTAGTTTTTGCGAATGATCGAAGTCAAGACCTCCGTGCCACGAATCCAACCACCCACGCTCACGAGCTGGGCGAGGTCGTCATCGCCTAGCTCCAGCATAGCGTCCTTCACATCACTGAGTGCTCCATCGAATTCCTTGCGGACGGCAAGCCAATCTTTCACCTCCGCCTTGTCAGTGATACTTTTACTGCGCTCGAGAACGGCTTTTTCAACGTTTATGGCCTTGGATAAGCTCAGCACGCGGCGGCCAATATCCTTCACCATCTCGGAGTCCTCGGCTTCCACAGCAACAAACCCCTCAGCAATAACTGTTCCAAGAAGAAGGGCGACTTGAGCACGATTGCCGCTCTGCCGCCCCAACGAGTCGCGCAATTCTAAGCGCCAATTGGGGTTTCCCAATTTATCGAGAACTATAAAAACCTCACTGGGCACGGGAACCACGACATCATCAATCGACTGTGCGGGGAACGAGGAGAAGTCCACCGTCTCTGGTGGCTTTTGAGCATGAAGCGGAATGTTAGCGGCGACAAGAAGACAGGCTGCCAGCACCGCGTTCAGAATGTACTGCATTTTCAAAATTTGGGCTTTGTTGTACGTGTGGGCTCGGTTTAGAACTCACATCTACAAAGTGGAATGAATCGGGATAGATTACAACATCTTCTTACGGCTGCCTCATCGTGCAAGTTCCTTGTCGTGGGCGATGTGATGCTCGACGAATTCGTCTGGGGGCGTGTTTCGCGCATCTCGCCGGAGGCTCCTGTGCCGGTTGTAGAGGTCGAAAAAGAAACCTCCTACCCTGGCGGCGCAGCCAATGTGGCCCGCAATTTGAGGCCCTTTTGCGCCGGCGTGCACTTGTGCGGGCTTGTCGGAGAGGATGTTCATGCAGCTCGGCTCCGGGACTTACTAACTGAAGAGTTGATATCCACCGATGCCCTCGTAGCTGATGCCTGTCGCTCGACCATAGTAAAAACCCGTATCATCGCGCGCCAGCAGCAAGTCGTTCGAGTTGACCGCGAGCGCCGCGCGAAGGTGTCCGCCGAAGTAATCGAACGCTCATGCGCAGTCATCGCAGAACTCCTTCCAAGAGTGAATGCCGTGATTTTCGAGGACTATGGAAAAGGCTTTCTTATGCAGGCTTTGAAGGACCGGGTTACGGAAATCGCACGTAGCTCAGGCAAATACGTCTCCGCCGACCCGAATCCCACCAACCCGCTCAACTGGCGTGGGGTCGATCTTCTCAAGCCCAACCGCTCCGAGGCCTTCGCCATGGCAGGCATTCCCGATAATGGCGCGGCCCCCAATCCCCTCTCCGATGCGCCACTTCTCGAGGTCGGCGGCATACTTTTGAAAAAATGGGATCTTCCCGACTTGCTGGTGACCTTGGGTGAACATGGTATGATTTTGTTCCAACACGGTGCGGAGCCGTACCACACGCCGACCCGCGCCCGCGAGGTTTTCGATGTCTCTGGCGCGGGCGATACCGCTATTGCGCTGCATACGCTCGCAGTCTGCGCGGGCGCAACTCCCAGCGAGGCTGCTGAAATTTCCAACCATGCCAGCGGCGTCGTCGTCGCCAAACTCGGTACTGCCACCCTCACCGCTGAGGAACTCCTCCACGCCTTTTCCAAAAATGCCTAAGCGCCGGGCCGTCTTCCTGGACCGTGACGGTACGCTCATGGAGGAGGTAAACTACTGCAACGACCCAGCCACCGTGAAGGCCATCCCAGAAGCTGGGAAAACGCTATCACTCCTGCGCGAGCAAGGCTGGCTGACCATCATCGTCACCAACCAAAGCGGCCTCGCTAACGGACTCATCACTCCCGCCCAATACGAAGCGGTCAACGCCGAGTTACTCCGCCAACTTGGAGGCGGCATCGATGCAATTTACTTCTGCGCCGACCATCCCGACAGTCCCTCGGAGCGCCGAAAACCACAACCCGGCATGCTCTACGAAGCCGCATCGGAGCTCGATATCGACCTCTCCAGCAGCTGGATGATCGGCGACAAACCCATCGATGTGGAGTGCGGTCGCAACGCCGGCTGCCGTACCATGCTCGTGCGAACCGGCTACGGCGCCACACAAACCGATACCGACGCGGAATTCGTGATGAAGGATGTCACAGAAGCCCTGCAACGCATCCTCGCGCTGGGCGAGTAGGCTTCAATTCATTCGTCAACAAAAGGAATAGCCTTGTTCAACTCGAGCGTCTCAAGCCTCACCTCAGGGGTATAGGCGGCTGGAACATCCTGTTAAAAACGGTTCAACCTGAGAGGAAGGGTGTTCGCTCTCGCTCTCCATTTCACCGTCGATGTTATTCCCTTTCAAGGCCTGGCTCGACGAGTTCGCAGATAGTGTGGAGGAGGAATTTGTGGGCTTCTTGGATGCGGGCTGTAAATGTTCCGGCGACATGGATTTCGATGTCGGCGGCGCCTTTGGTAAAGCCGCCACCTTTTCCGAGAAGAACGATGCTTCGCATGCCGATTCGCTTCGCTTCTTCGATGGCAGAGAGGACATTGCGCGACTTGCCGCTCGTGGAAAGCCCGATGAAGACATCCCCCGCTTTGCCGAAGGCGCGGACTTGACGGGCGAAGATGTCTTGGAAGGCGTAGTCGTTGCCGATGGCGGTGAGGAGCCCCCCATCGGAGCTGAGAGCGATGGCGGGATATGGACGGCGGTCGCCTTGGAAGCGGCAGGTGAACTCGGTGGCGATGTGCCCGCTATCGGCTGCGCTGCCGCCGTTACCGCAAATGAGAAGTTTGCCGCCGGATCTGAGGCAGGCGAGAACGAGGTCGGCAGCTTCTGTGATTTTTGGTTCGAGCTGGCGGAGGGACTGGAAGGTCTCCAAAGCGCCTTCGAGGGACTGCGTGAATTGGCTCATGAAGGGGAAAGTGCCTTCTCAGCGGACAACTCGGGGCGCGTCTCGAGCAGCCCTCTGAGAGTCGTCCACCCCTGCGAATCCATGCTGCTGAACAGGTGCAGATACACAAACACCGAAGGCATGGGGTATTTCGAGATGAGCAAATCCACGGCCTTCGCAACCTTGTCGGCAGAAGGCTCGGACGGCAAATCATCAATGAGGCCTTTGCCATTGTGGGGAATATCCAAAGCGTCGAGAAAATCACAGACCATGCGCTCGTTGCAACCGAGAGTCCAAACCTGGAGGATCTCAAGAGCGAGATCGGCATTCGCAGGGCGGGACAGGGATTCCTTGATCCACTGGTTGCGTTGGTCCTTGGGCTTGCGCTCGATAAAGACAGCGCGAAGCTTGCGACGGGTGGCCAGCATTCCAGCAGAGCTCTTGTAAGCATTGCGGTCGTTTTCGGCAAGCCAGTTCAATACTTCACCGGCTTGCGTGTCGTTCAAACGGCCAAAAATTTCAGTCGCAGTCATAATCATTTTATTTTCAGAGTTCGGAGGCGGGCAAGTCAAGCCCTGCTCCCGGCAGCATCAAAGATAAACGGTCTCGCCGGCCTCGCGACCGATAGCGCGCCGCACGCGGAAGACATGCGCCGGACGATGGTGGGGATCGAGTGCGATGAAATTCCTGGCACCGCGCCAGTGAAATTTCTCGCCGGTGAGGAGATCCTCCATCACATACTCCTGATCGGCGCCAATGCCGAATTGCTCGAGCGGGATGTGGACAAACGCGCTTTGCGGATTCCACGGATCAACCGTCACCACGACGACGATGATGTTGTCGAGAGCAGCGGTGGCTTTGCTGAAGCATAGGATTTGCTCATTCTCGGCGTTGTGAATACGGAGATTATCGTATTCGCGAAGGGCGCGGTTATCGCGGCGGATGTTGTTGAGGCGTGTTATGTATTCCTTGATGTTGCCCGGTGCATTCCAGTCGCGGCCCTTGAACTGGTATTTCTCGGAATCGATATACTCCTCCTTGCCTGGAACCGGCGTGTTCTCGCATAGCTCGAATCCGCTGTAGATGCCGTAGACAGGTACGGTCATCGAAGCCAGAACGGCTCGGATCAAGAAAGCTGGACGACCGCCGTGTTGCAGATACTCGGGCAGGATATCTGGCGTGTTAGCAAAGAAGTTCGCTCGGAAAAAGTCACGCATAGGCGGCGTAGTGAGCTCGGTGAGATACTCCGCGAGTTCTCGCTTGGTGTTTCTCCAAGTGAAATAGGTGTAACTCTGTGTGAAACCGACCTTAGCCAGCTCCTGCATCATTTTTGGGCGCGTGAACGCCTCACTGAGAAAGACGGTGCCGGGGAATTTGGCCTTCACTTCGGCAATGACCCATTCCCAGAACGCCACGGGTTTTGTATGGGGATTATCCACGCGGAAGATGCCAACGCCATGCTCGCACCAGAAAAGGATGACATCGCGGAGTTCGTCCCAGAGTTCACGCCAACTCGCATTGTGAAAATTCAAGGGATACACATCCTCGTATTTCTTGGGCGGGTTCTCGGCATACTTGATCGAGCCGTCGGGGCGCTTGAAAAACCACTCCGGATGCGCGTGCACATATGGGTGGTCGGGCGAGCAGTTGATCGCAAAATCAAGAGCGATCTCCATGCCTCGCTTGCGGATTTCGGCCACAAGCCAGTCGAAGTCCTCTAGCGTGCCCAACTCGGGCGCGACATCCTTGTGTCCACCGCCATTCACGCCCTGCTTGTTGTTTCCAATGGCGTAAGGCACACCAGGCTCACCGGGTTCACACTTGAGCGAGTTATTCCTCCCTTTGCGGTTGCTCGTTCCGATGGGATGGATGGGCGGAAAATAGATGACATCAAATCCCATAGCCTTCGCATCATCGACACGCGGGAGGCACTGGCGGAATGTGGAGCCCGAGTCCGCCTTGCCCTCCGCCGAACGGGGAAAAAACTCATACCAGGCAGCAAAAGCGGCACGCTCGCGATCCACCCAAACCGGATGAAACGGCTCGGCCACTGTGGCCAGCGACCGGTCGGCATACACACGCATCAGCGCGCAAAGCGAAGGATCATGCGCGAGGTCATGGGCCTGCTGGGCATCAGCCAACCGCATGGCAGCTCCGGATTTTTTCAAAGCCTCGCCATCGGGAGTCTTTCCAGCACGGGCGGCTGCCGACTCAATGAAGGCGGCTCCTTCCAAAATCTCGCTCTGCAAATCGCGAAGCCCAGCGGCGAATTTTTTTTCCAACTCGTGCTGCCAGGAAAAAAATACATCCCCCCATGCCTCGATTGTGTATTCCCACGCGCCCTCGGCCGTGACACAGAGGGTGGCAGTCCATCGGTCGTTCTGCATCGGGCGCATCGGCGTTTCATTCCAAGCCTTCTCCCCCGCGCGACGCCACTTGAGAATCGCAAACACCTCGTCGTGGCCTTCCTTGAAAATGTCCGCTTCCACCGTGATCTCGCCACCTACCCTTCGCTTGATGGCAAAACGGGCATTGTCCAATGAGGGAGTGATACGTCGAATGACGACTGTTTCAGGGCTTTTTATCATGACAGGGAATTGAGTTTTTTAACCAATGGCGCGAGTCCACCGAGTGCGGATGCAACTTCAAGAAGGGACCTGAGGGCAACCGGCGTATGGGTGAGGAAATCGGGGCGGTTTTTTTTGAGTCCTAGAAATCCGTAGGCGCCGAGGGCCTGCATGAGGCGCTGCAGGGCGCACCAGCGGAAAACCTCGTCGAAATCGGATTCTACGGAAATGCCGAGTTGCTCCAAGCGTTTTTTGTAGAAAGCCAGCAACTCGCAGCGCTCATCGGAAGTGAGAGCTACGTAGGGATCGTAGAGCAGGGATGCGAGATCATATTGGGCGAGCCCGTAGCGCATCCCTTGAAAGTCAATGAGCCATGCCGTGCCCTCGTTGATCATAACATTCTGCGACTGGAAATCCCGGTGCACGAGCACACGCGGACGCACAGCCAGCGCCTCGGCAGCCCCACGCAAGGCTGGAAGGGCAGCCAACTCTGCGAGTTCGGACTCGGATGTTTGGAAATAATTCCCAAGACAGTTTTCAAAAAAATACCCCTGCTCCCAAAGATAAAGGTCGGTATCAAAGACGCGCTCCAATCGCAGATCCGCACCAGAGGCCAGTTCGGTCGCCTGCGAGTGCATGCGCAAGACTCCATCAAGCGTAGATTCGTAAAGCGCACGCCGGGGTGGCCAGGAGACGTTTCGGAAACTCCAAAGATCCTGTTCACCAAGATCCTGCATCCAAATCAGTCCATCTTCAGGATCATGCTGATAAATTTCAGGAACCGGCACTCCAGCGCCATTTAGAAAGAGGGCTATGTCCACATAGTGGCGGTTTTCCTCCTTGTTGCTGGAATATTTAACAAAAATCATCGACTCGTCGCCGAATCGAATACGGTAGAAGTTTCGCTCGGAACCGCCTTTTTCGAGTGGAGTCACCGCAGCGTTACCGTTTCCGGTTTTTGGAAAGCGTTCCTTCGTTAGTAAAATAACATCAGCTTCGGCAATCATGGATGACCGCAAACTCAACACCCCCAGCCGCCTTGTGGGAAGCCCAAATCAAAAGGAGGAAGTGGTCGGTGATTGAGCCAGCATAAGCGTGTCGATCGCCTCGCGCGAGGCGGCAGCAACTTCGCGTCCCACGGGGTCGGAATCGGCAATCGTGGCAATGCGAGCGGATCGCCCTTCGAAAAGGTGGGCCCCGAGAACTTCGGAGATCAAGTAAGACCCCTGAAGAAGGCTAATGAGCGTCGCATCGAAATGATTTGGCGGTTCTTCGCTTTGGATCAGGGAGGCTAGGCGCCTTTTTACATCGACTCTCTCTTCGTTGTGAACTGTGGGATAACGCCGCAGACCGATAACCCAGAGAATTTTTTTGTCTTGGCGCTTCAGAATGCCGCGCTCAATGAGTTGATCCAATACCGCCTTTTCGATGTGGTGTTTTTCATCGGATAAAATCATAAGCCAATAGGCAATGGAATGGCACTTTTCCTCGGCGATGATCCTCTGGAGCCACGGATCCAGCAGCGGATTCCCCGTCAAAGTGGCATTGAGGACTTCGACGCACTTTGTCCGCGCCGAAATGCGCCCGGCCATTTCCAAATCCGCTAAAATAGCTCCGGCCAATCCATAACCGATGGCCTGCGGCATTAATGGGAGGTGCGCACCGGTAGTGTCATCCAACGAAAGCAAAACCATTTCTTCGACAAGTATGAGTGGCGGATTCATAGAAAAAATGTATCTAGAAATTCCACAAATCGAGCACCGGAAGGTCAAGACCCCATATGGAGCTCAGGTGTATTTCACGACTTCCTCGATCGTCGTCAGGCCATCATAGATCGAGCGCAGTCCATCCTCTCGCAGCGTGGTCATTCCAAGTTCGATGGCTTTTTGACGAATGAGAATGCCAGGAGCCCGATTGTTAATCATTTCCCGGATGGGATCCGAGATTTTGAGGAGTTCATAGATGCCCTTGCGGCCTTTGTAGCCGGTTTGGTTACAGGCCTCGCAGCCTTTTCCATAATAAAAATTCTTGTCGCCAATATCGTGGATACTGAGGCCTAGGGAGGCCAGAACCTGCTCGCTGGGCTCGTAGGCGGTGCGGCAGGCCGTGCAAATTTTACGAATGAGGCGCTGAGCGAGAACGCACTCCATGGAGGCAGAAATGAGAAAGGGCTCGATACCCATGTCCATGAGACGGGTCACCGCGCCTGTCGAGTCGTTCGTGTGGAGCGTGGTGAAGACCAAGTGGCCTGTGAGCGAGGCTTGGATCGCAATCTGGGCGGTCTCGGCATCACGCGTTTCCCCAACGAGAATGCGGTCAGGATCCTGCCGCAAAAAAGCGCGAAGAACGCGGGAGAATGTCAGCCCAACAGATTCATTGATAGGAACCTGAATAATTCCATCAATCTCATATTCCACTGGATCTTCGGCGGTGAGGAGCTTGGAATCGATGGTATTGATCTTGCGCAGGCAAGAATAGAGCGTGGTGGTCTTTCCAGAGCCGGTCGGGCCGGTCACGATGAAAATACCGTTTGGCTTTTCAATCACCTCTAAAATATGCGCCATGATATCCGGCGGCATGCCCAAGGTTTCGAGTTCGAGATTCACGCTGGAGCGGTCGAGCACACGAAGCACAACGCTTTCACCGAAGGCCGTCGGCAGCGTGGAGACACGCAGATCGACCTGTCGGCCATTGATCATGCGCTGAATGCGGCCATCCTGAGGCAATCGGCGCTCCGCGATGTTCAGATTCGACATGACCTTGACACGCGAAATAACCGGCAGCGCCAACTTGAAGGGAGGTGGATCAAGTTCGTATAGAGCGCCATCGACCCGGTAGCGAATTTTAAATTCAGTCTCGAAAGGTTCGAAGTGAATATCACTTGCTCGCGCAGAAACTGCCTTATCAAGAATGAGATCCACATATTTTACAACTGGAGCGGCATTCGCCTCTGCTGTGACCGCCTGAAGATTGAATTGCTCCTCGGGACCCTCTTCAACCGTGATATCGCCACCCAGTTGGGCAAGAATATCCTGAATATTCGAGTCCTCGGATCCATAATGCTCTCGGATAAGTTTACGGACTAGGGGAGGAAACGAAACGACCTGCACAATCTCACGGCCAAGAGCAAAGCGGATGTCTTCGAGCGGATGCGAATTCAGGGGATCCGCAAGAGCAACAAAAATGGTGTTCTCGGATGCACCCACGGGCAAAACGCCATGCAAACGCGCGAGGCCGGATGGGATCAGGCTAAGAGTGGAGGCATCGGGGGTGAAGTCGTTCAAGCTGTGCGCCTCGGCGCCTATAGCCTCGGCGAGAACGATCTCGAAGCCTGACTCGTCGACAAGTTGAGATTCGACAAAAATCTCCTCGATTGGCTTGGAATCAGACTGAGTAGCTTGAATGAAAGCCTCTGCTTGCTCAGTCGTGAGGTAGCCCCGCTCTAAAAAAATGTCGATAACTTGCTGAGAATACATGTCGGTTAATCCAAATCCGCCATTGTTGAACTGATAACTTCGTCGGCAGTGGTTAGGCCGGCGAGCACTTTGCGTACTCCATCCTCGCGAAGGGTTCTCATCCCCAACTCCCGGGCGCGTTGACGCAGAGCTATGGTGGACGCGTTATTGTTGACCATATTCCTCACTTCATCATCAACGAGGAACATTTCAAAAATACCCATTCGACCCTTGAATCCCTTGCCTCTGCACGCCTCGCAACCGACTGAGCGCATGACCCGGGCTTGGGAAAGCATGCCTGGCTCGATTTGCAGAGCGCTCATTTCATATTCCGTCAACTCGCCATGTTGCTTACAAGTAGGGCACAGTCTGCGAACAAGCCGCTGGGCGACCACGGCACGGACGGAACTTGATACAAGAAACGGCTTCACTCCGATATCCACCAAGCGAGCAATCGCGCTAGGAGCATCGTTCGTATGGAGCGTCGAGAGAACCAAGTGGCCTGTAAGCGAGGCATTCACCGCGATGCTGGCAGTCTCGTTGTCACGAATCTCACCGATCATGATGATATTCGGTGCCTGACGCAGAATTGAGCGGAGCGCGGCAGGAAATGTCATACCGATGCTAGCATTCACGGGCACTTGGTTGATGCCGTTCATCTGGTATTCGACGGGGTCTTCCACCGTGATGAGCTTGCGGTCGGGCTTGTTCATATAGTTTAAGCAACCGTAAAGGGTGGTCGTTTTTCCCGAACCGGTAGGGCCAGTTACGAGAATGATGCCGTCGGGCAGATTGATGCATTGCTCGAATTTTGCCTGGTCGTCGGATAGGAAACCCAAGTCTGGC
>JBIJCR010000062.1:0-13471 GCA_044344595.1 Terrimicrobiaceae bacterium | reverse complement strand
AAATGGAAGGCTCCAGCCAGAATTTGCAGTCTCCGTCAGGCGTCCGCACGTGGATATGCGGCGGCTCGCTTCCCTCGTCGGTGTAGAAGTGAAAACGGAACGATCCGATGCGCAGAACGGTCGGCATTTATCGATCATACCACACGCAACATGGATTGCATGGAAATATTTGTTTGCCGAACATCCCCAGTGATCTATCCCTGCTTGCTTTCGGCATTCCTCCTGCCCGCGAAGCGGAATCAGCAGGAGGTATGCCAGAAGTCCCAAAGGGACAGGGATTAAGTCCATCGGCTCGTCGACCGTATTTTATTTGAGTTTATGGCCACAATGGGGACAGTGAAAAGTCGATGCAAAGGGATTCTGCATTCTTGATCTCTTGCTGCATGAGTCACAGTAAAAACTACAGCGCAGATTGAGAAATACGATCACAGCTCCAAAAATCACAAATAGTGGCATTATCGTGTAATTCTCCCATAAAATCGATATGATGCACATGGTGCCGATAACGAATGCCCCCACAATAAGCGTATATCTATCTACCCATTTCTTTTTGTCTTTTGGGTTCCGCAAAGAGCGAAGGTGGACAGTAGAGCCAATAGCCAGAGCTATCCATATCACAATATAGACAATGAAAATCGGTGCGGCGGGATCAGGGTTCATATTTTTGTCGAACGACAGCCTTCAGGTGCGCGCGTCAGCGCGTTGGCTGGACGGCATGGTTTGATTTTAGTCTTCTCCATGTCCCATAAATGAACAAGACCAGACGGAGAATGGCAAAGCAGCCGATGAAGATGATGAGTGTAAAAATAAATGGGGCGACAATCGCCATGCCAATAAAATTTTTCTTCATTCCTTCTGGAAACGCACTCTTGATGGCGAAGCAACATTTTTTCTGTAAATTCGGTTAGGCTAACTGAAGGATACCAATGGTTTTTTTGTTGATTTGGGTTAGTTGTTACTGATCTGGGAAAGTAGATTTTGCCGGACTCCCACTCCTCGGAAATGTCCATGAGGATGGCGGAGACGAGGCGGAGGATGGAGGCTTCGTTTGGAAAAAGACCAGCCACTCTGGTGCGGCTTTTGATTTGGGAGTTGAGAGTTTCGCACATGTTGGAAGTTCGCAGGCGGCGGCGGATGTTTTCGGGGAAGGCAAAAATGGTGAGGCCTTCGGAAATGGCGCATTCCATCCAACGAGCGAGATCGGGAGCAGATTGGGAGTATTTTTCGACGATCTCGTTGAGAGGCGTCTCGGCATCCGCGCGGTTGCGGGCGTTGAAGATGTATCGGATGTCGTTGGCGACTTGTTGTCGCATGGAGACTTTTGGAACGTAGGCTTGGGCGTTTTGCTGAAGATGGAACTGGCAGCGTTGCCAGGGTGAGGCGTTGAGAGTGGCTCTGAGAGCGGCTTTGAGGTCTTCGTGAGCATCGGATGTGATGAGTGCTGGGATGCCGATGCCACGTTCGCGCAGAGAGGATAGGAATGTTCGCCAGTGGACCTCGTTTTCGGAGAGGGCGGTGGAGGTTCCAAGGATCATGCGTTTCCCATTGTCACGCCGGATGCCAATACCCACCAGCATGGCGCAGTCGCGCACGGAGGAATCGATGCGTACCTTGATATAGGTGGCGTCGAGGAGGAGGTGGGAGATTTCCGGCAGCGGACGGTTGCGCCATTTCTCAAGAGATTCATCGAGTTTTGAGGTGAGGCGGGAACCGGAGCGAAGCGCAGATAGACTGCCATAGGCAGCCCCGAAGGGGTGAGCAAAGCGAATCAAACTTGCGTGGAGGAAACTTCCATGACGCAGAGTTCTTCCATGACGCGCTTGACTCGTCGGGTGGAGACACCTTGGAGATACATTTCGGCGATCGCGCTTTTGAGGGCCTGGTCGGTACGGGAGCCTTTTTCCAGAAGGGAAGGGTAAAAAGGGTCGGATGACTCTCTGGTTTGGTGATGTCGGCAATTTACAGACGAATTGTTGCACTACCTTACCAGCATCCTTATGACTCGATGCAACGATACCCGGAGCTTTTTGCGCTGAAGTATCAAAAAATGAAAAAAAATGAACCCTTCTCTGACCCCCAGTTTGACCCCAGTTTACAAATTTCCTGAGTTACTGGGCCGAGGGTGCCAGTTCTCGCCGGATGCGCGAGCCTGCGAAATCGAGGATGATCACGGCCGCCAGGATGCAAGTGAGGACGGCGGCGAATTTGTTCCACTGGTAGAATTCCTGGTAGGTGTACAGCCAGGTGCCAATTCCTCCGGCTCCGACATAGCCGATGATGGATGCGGAGCGGATATTGTATTCCAGCATCCACAGGACATGGCTCCAGACGATCGGCCGCGCATGTGGCCAAATGCCGTATTGGAAAGCCTGCAAACGGTCGGCGCCTGTGGCTCGCAGGGCCTCGCTCACTCCGGGGTCGGCGCTTTCGAAGGCATCGCTGAAAAATTTCCCGAGGTAGCCGATCGAGTAGATCGAGAGGGCGAGAACGCCAGCACCGGGATTTGCTCCCAGCACGGCCACAGTGAGGAGCGCCCAGACGAGTCCGGGAATGGCGCGGATGGCATTGAGTAAAAATCGCATCAACGAAACGACGGCCGTTGGCGCGGTCGTTTTGGAAGCTGCGGCAGCAACCGGTATTGAGAGAATCGCGGCTGCTGTTGTCGCCAGAACGGCCATTTGAAATGTCTCCCACAGCGAGGGCAGGATTTGGGGCAGGATGGAGAAATCCGGTGGCCAGAATCGAGAAAGAAACCGCGTGAGATTTCCCGCATAGTCTAGCGTCCGGCCGGTGGGTGCGATGACTGGAAGGGAGAAGAGGACCGCCAGAAGAAGAAGCAAAAACGCCACGCGGGGCGCATCAAGTCGGGGTCTCAACAGGCGCCTCCCCCCGATGACTCCCAATTTCCCGCGTTGAGACGCAGGGTGGCGTCTGCGAATTCCTCCGCGAGCGCGCGGTCGTGCAGGGCGCAAAAAACTGTGCAGCCATTTCGCGCGCACTCGGACTTCAGCAGACCGAGAACGCAGCGGGCGGTTGCGAGATCGAGGTTTGAAACGGGTTCGTCGGCCAGAAGGCACTCTGGCTCGGAAATGAGCGCGCGGGCCACGGCGACGCGTTGGCGCTCTCCGCCCGAGAGTTGTGAAACCGGCCTGGAGGCGAGGGATTCCAGCCCCAGTTGGGTGAGAAGCCGTTTGGCTTGCTCGCGGTCGGAACTTGGAAAGCCAAAAAGCGTTCTCCAGCCGGGGCGCGTTCCAAGCAGGCCGCAGAGCACATTCACCTCGGCGGTGGCATTCGGCGTCAGTCGCAGGTGTTGAAAAACCAACCCCAATCGTTCCTGAAACTGGCTCGGCGTGTGGGCGCAGCCTTTGCGGCAATGGTAGGTAATCGCGCCGCTGGATGGCTTCAGCAGGCCCGCGAGGCAGTTCAAGAGGCTGCTTTTACCGACGCCTGAGTGACCCTCGATCGAGACAAAACTGCCTCGGCGCACGGAGAGGTTGAGTTTTTCCAGAACGGGACGACCGCCGCGCGAGACCGTGAGATCTTGGATATCGATTTGATTTGTTTCGTTTTGGGTCATTGGTTCTGTTGACCTTGCACGAAGTCCAGCGCGTTCACTACCGGCAAAAGGTGGGCATCCTCATCGCACTCCACCAATAGGGAAGTGAATACCGCATCCCTCAAGGTCGGGTTTTTTTCGGAAAAATCTTGGACGGCTTTGAGAAGTTGCTGGCGGGCATCCGGCGAAAGGCGTTTCGAGATCGCCAGCACATGCGTGGGCACCGGGCCCTGCGAATCGACTACTTTTAGGCGTGCTTTTTGCTCTGGCGTGAGGTGTTTGTCTTTCTCAAACACATAATCGCTCACAGCCGCCGCCTCGGCCTCGCCGGCCAAAACTCGCTCGACAGCGCTCATGTATCCCGTTCCATACCAAACATTCCCTTCTCCGAACAAATCCTCGGGTTTTGTCGAGATGAGACCGACATTTTTCAAATCCAGAAGCGGAATGAGGTATCCGGATGTGCTCGTGCGGCTGGCGAAGGCGATCGGCTTGTCACGCAGATCGGCGATCGAGCTGTAGGGCTTGTCGGCAAGGGAAATCCAGAGGCTCTCGTAATGACGCTCGCCGTCGATTTCGCCAACAAGCAGGACATCTGCGGCATTGGTTTTGCGGGCGTTCACCATGTCTGTCGCGCTCAGGTAGCCTAGGTCGATGGATCCGTTCGACAGGCCCTCGACAATCACCGCCGAGGAGAGGGGAATAATCACTTTCACCGGACGCCCGAGGGCGGCTCCAAGAGCTTCCGCGAGGGCCGTGCGCTCGGAAAACATTTTCTCCGGATCTTTGTCGGGCTTCAAAGCCACAACCACCTCGAGAGCCAATTCTTCCGAAAATGCTGGCGAAACCACGGCAAACAGCACAAACGCCAAATAGAAAAACATTTTGAAAAAATGAACCACGCGCATCCTTATTGAGATCGCATCTCAATCGCGTTTTGACAAGCTAATCGCGAGATCTTCACTGCGGCAGGGGTGATGAGCGCAGGGATGCTGGAGGGCAGTAAATCGCGAGGGGTTCCCGATTCCAGATGGCACCGCTTTGCTCGCGTTCTTCGGGGGTCGTGAAGGTGTAGTTGTCGAGAATGGCGCGGACGAATTTGGGAGGTTGGTCGGGGAAGGGATTTTTTTCGAGCAGGGACAGAACTTCGGGGGAACCTTCAAGCAGGCGGGCGAGGAAGGATTGAAACCACGGAGTCGTCTCCACGCGGCCGAGCGCGGCGAACCACATTTGCCAGTCGAGTCGCGGTTGGTATGGGGCGATAGCAGGGAGCGTGCGGTCAGGGGCGCCTGGCTTGTAGCGGAATTCATAGGTCTTCCAGTCGTGGCCATCGTTGCTGCCTTGGACGATGATTTCGCGGCGCTGCGTGGTCATGACGGCGAAGAGTCCGTAGCCGTTGACGGTTCGGAATGGTGCAAGGAGCGAATGGACTCCGGCAAGAGGCGTGAGAAAATTTGGAATCGTTCGGAACGCCGAGGCGAGGGGAATAAGCGACAGCAAAAGGAGCGAAGCAAGAACCGGGATTCGCATCCATCGCGTCACAAACACGGCGGGCGCCGGTTTTTTCTGAAGAAATGTAGGCCAGTAGCGGTCATCGAGCAGGAAAAGGCACAAGGCGGTGGAGAGGAGGTTGAAGAAGGCGAAATTGCCTGTGAGCGCGATTCCCCCCTGCAGCGCGATGGTTGACCATGCCGCGAGCAGTCGGGGATTTTTGGGTAGGAAAAAAGCGAAGGGCAGTGCGAGTTCGATGACAAACAGGAGCGCGCAACTGGCCACGAGGATTTCTGCTGGGAGCTGCTGCGCGAACCATGCGAGCGGGTTTGGCAGTGGCTGGGTGAAAAAATGGAACTCGAGCGCTGTGAGGCTGCGCCAAGCCGGATCGCCGCTGGTGAGCTTCACCACACCAGAACTGAACATGAGGCGGAATAAAAGCGCCACGGCCAGAAACCGAGCCAGTCGAGGCGGCTCGCACGCAGAGAAATTCGGGCGTAACCGCCATGGCGAGAGAAACACCGCGAGGAAGCCGGCCTCGATCAACAGCGCGTCCCACTGGAAACTGTAGAAATCCCTCCCGGCCACGCAAAGGGACAGCATGATGGCCCAGAGCGTGAAAAAGCAGAGTGGTTGCAAGACTCCCAGCAGGGCTAGCAGTGAGGCGGCAACGCCAATGCCGGCGAGTGTGTTTAAAATTTCCAGTCCGGGTGATAGCCAGGCGAGTGAGGGCAGTGCCCAATATGCCTCCGCGCCGAGTTGGTGGCGGGCGGCTTCGAAAAATGGAGCGACTGGAAGGATAGCGTTCAAACCAGTGGCTTGGTGCCAATACGAAATAAGCGCGATGAGAAAAATTAGCGCCAGCGCTCGAAGGAATACGGCGTTGGCAATGGCAAAGGTCGGCCGTCGGGCGGATGAGCCCCAGAGGAGTTTTGTGAGCTTTGAAAAGACAACCCGGTTCGCTGCCACGCATCCGTAGGCGGCGTCGAGTATCTGCGCGAAAACTGGAATTCGCTTGTAAAGAAAGAGTCCTGCCCGCGCGGCGGTGCTGTGTGGGGCGGTGAGTTCCAATACAGCTGCGGCTCCGGACAAGCGGGTTCCATCCGGGCGAATCAACTGCACCGCGCGGTCGAACTCCGCCTGCGGGATGTCTGGAAAATTCGCTGCCGCCTCCGAGGAGGGACTGTAGTCCACGGCGTCTCCCGTCATTTCTCGCCAGCGTTCGATCCACTGCCGGCAGAAACCGCAGGCACCGTCGAAAACAACCAGCGGACGATTCATTTTTTCAAGAGCTTCGCCAGCGCGGCGGCGGGATTTTCCACCGTTTGAGCGGTGATTGTCAGCGCGCGCAGGCGGGTTGAGGGCAGGCGGAACTTGAGATCGCGGAAGGTGCGTTCGAGCACGGTCATGAGGCCTCTGGCACCGGTTTCTTCAGTGCGGGCCAGCGCGGCAAGTTTGCGGAGCGCGCACGGTTCGAAGCGAAGCGTGATGCCGTAGGCGGCGAAGGAGCGTTTGTATTGGTGGATCAGGCTGCTTTCGCTTTTCTCCAAAACCTGGAAAAGGTCATTTTCGTCCAGCGCATGGCAGGCGACACGCACGGGCAGTCGTCCGATGAATTCCGGTTCGAGCCCAAAGCGAATGAAGTCGCTCGTGCCAGCCTGCGCCAGTGCCTTCGCAGGCGACATCGAGTTTTGACCGAGACGGGCACGGATGATTCCATCCAAACCAACAAAGGCTCCGCTGGCGATAAAGAGAATGTGGCGTGTCGAGATGGTGTCTGGCATTCCCGGCGTGTTGCCCCGGGCGGCACTCATGGCGGACTGGAGTTGGCCCGTCACATCATTCGGCGATAGCACCGGCACATCGCCGTCTTCCATAAGTTTGAGAAGGTTGGTTTGGACGCCGCGCCCAGAGACATCTCGTCCACCGCCCTCGGATGACCCCGCGAGCTTATCCACTTCATCGAGGTAGATAATGCCGTGCGAGGCCCGTTTCACATCGCCACTGGCGCGGCGAATGAGATCGCGGACGAGGTCGTCAACATCGCCGCCGATATAGCCGGTTTCGCTGAACTTCGTGGCATCCGCTTTCACAAAGGGAACACCTATGAGATCGGCGGCAGATCGGATGAGGTGGGTTTTTCCGACGCCTGTGGGGCCGAGCAGTAGCACATTCTGCTTTTGATAAAATGGAGCCTCCTCACCTTCCAGCGTGAGGCGTACATGCTGGAAGTGATCGCAAAGTGCGACACTAAGGACCTTTTTTGCTTCGTTTTGGCCAATCACAAAGCGGTTCAGGTGACGGGCGATATCTGCCGGTTTCAGGCTAAAGGAAAACTCCTGCGATGGCGCCGGCTTTCGACGCACAGCAGCTTTCGAGAGATGCCGTTCGTTCAAGCGGCGGAGTTTTTTAGGAATCCCTGCTGTGACAGGACCGAGTGTGGTTGGTTTCATGAAATGTTAAGCTCTCTGTCGATCGCTACCAGGCGCTCGTAAAGCGGCATCAGGCCTTCCGGGATGATGCGTGTTCCGCCGACAACGGCGATGAAATTCGAGTCGCCCACCCAGCGGGGAACGATGTGGATGTGCAGGTGATCCTCCACTCCGGCTCCGGAGGCCTTGCCGAGATTCCAGCCGATATTGAATCCCTGTGCCTTCACAGTGATCTCAAGCAACCTCTGCGCGTGCACACATAAATGCCAGAGATCGAGGATTTCGTCTTCGGTAACCTCCGACATCTTCACGACCTTCCGGCACGGAACTGCCATGAGATGCCCGGCAGAGTAGGGGTATTTGTTCATCACAAGAAAAGCGCTTGGTCGCCTCGCTACAACAAGATGGGTGGCGTCATCGCTCGAGGCAGCCGCCTCGGAAAGGAAATCCGCTCCGCTGCAGTGTTCGGCCTGGAAATATTCAACCCGCCACGGTGCCCAGAGCGACTCTAGCGTGTCCTTCGGAAAATTCTCGTTCATGAAGCGAGGATGAACCCTATGTTAAGAGTAGGGAAGGGTTTTCAACCTGCAAGCAGTCGTCTTGACGATCCCTTTGCGGAGTTGCACCCTCCGCACATGCCACTTGAAATTCTGCAGCGTCCCCGACGCAACAGGCGCTCTGAAAACATTCGCCGGCTTGTCCGCGAGACGGTCCTGCGTCCGGAGGATTTGATCTGGCCGCTTTTCATTCACGAATCGAACGACGACCTTGCGATTGAATCCATGCCGGGGGTTTCGAGGCTTGGGGAAGCTTCCTTGCTGCGGGCCTGTGAGCGCGCGCTGGATTTGCATATCCCAGCCGTGGCTATTTTTCCAAGCATCGACCCAACGCTGAAAAATGATGTCGGCTCGCATGCCTTCGAGGGATCGAACCTTCTCTATCGCGCTGTTTCGGAGGTCAAAAAGCGGTTTCCCAATCTTGTTGTCATTACCGATGTGGCTTTAGATCCCTATACCGACCATGGGCATGACGGACTGCTCTCAGCGGATGGTTCATCGGTTGAAAATGACCGCACGGTCGAGTTGCTCTGCCGCTTGGCTGTCATGGAAGCGCAGGCCGGTGCCGATATTGTGGCTCCCTCGGACATGATGGATGGCCGCATCGTCGCAGTGCGCCGTGCGCTGGATGCCGCTGGCTTTTCGCACACCGGCATCATGTCCTACGCTGCCAAGTATGCCTCGGCCTACTACGGGCCATTCCGCGACGCGGTGGGCAGCAAGATCGGCAAGGATGCGATCAGCAAATCCACCTACCAGATGGATCCGGCAAATTCCCGGGAGGCCATGCGCGAGGTGCGTCTCGATTTGGAAGAGGGGGCCGACATCGTCATGGTCAAACCTGCGGGGGCCTATCTTGATATCATCCGCACCGTTCGGCAGAGTTGCGATGCGCCGGTCGCCGCTTACCAGGTGAGTGGGGAGTTTTCTCAAATCCACGCGGCGGCACGCCTGGGTTGGCTTGACTACAAGCGCACGCGGGATGAATCGCTTGTGGCCATTAAGCGGGCTGGTGCGGACATGATTCTGACCTACTTCGCAGCGGAAGTTGCCGCTGAAATGCGATGAGTTTTCTTCACGTCTATCGCACTCCCTTGATCATCCTTTTGGCGGGAGGGTTTCTTTCTGTCCTGGCTTTCCAATTTGATTTTCCGATTCGGCAGCATCTGGTCGAGGCACAGGGAGCGAAATGGCAAAAAACCAGCGAGGCTCAGATTTATGGTAAGATCCGTGTCTGGGGCGACTGGCCGCCAATCATGGTGGCGGCGGCCATTGGGTTTGTCATTGCCAAAGCGCGAGGCAAACAGCGTTGGAGCCGCATCATTCTTGCGGCGATGATTGCTTCCACGCTCGCCGGCATGATTGCGAATGCCTCGAGGCTCACCACCGGGCGCACACGGCCGCGCGAGAGTCCCAAGATAGAGCATGGCTTCTATGGGCCATACCACCATGGGCGGATTCTGGTTGGCGTGCCGGCCTACAATTCCTTCCCCTCAGGGCATACGGCCACCGCGTTTGGATTCGCCGCTGTGATTGTTTTAACATCCCCAGGATGTGGATTCATTGCTCTCATCGGCGCGGCAGCTGTGGCTTGGTCGAGCATTGCCATCGGAGCGCACCATCCCTCGGATGTTATAGTTTCCATCACACTGGCTTTTTTAACCGGTTGGTTTGTTTGCCGGTTTATGAAGCTTGGACTTTGTACCTCAGAAATCTCATAGGAAAAAAGCGCGCCTCAAAAGGTGTCATGTCTTGGTTAGGCTTACTGCAGCTATTCCATAGGGCTCGATGATGTGCGCTATGCTCCGGGACTCTCTTGTTACGCCAAGCCTTCGCGGGCGCGTTGGAGTTCGGTGAGACGGTTGATCCAGTCTTGTTGGCGTTGGCGGTGCTCGGCGACGACTTCAGCGGGTGCGTTTTGGACGAAGGTTTCGCTGGCGAGCTTGCGGGCGACTTTTTCGATCTCGGCTTCGACTTTGGTTATTTCTCCGTCGAGGCGTTTTTTTTCCGTGGCGGGATCTATGATGCCTTCAAGCGGGAGGTAGATTGTTCCGATATCCGTCGGACAGGCGGCATGGCCTTGCGGAGCGGATTCGCAGAAGGCGAGGGATTCCGCATGCAGCAGGATCGAGATGACAGGGGTCTCGTTTTTGACCCAATCGGCCGATGGGGTGAGTTGCCAAGGCAGGCGTTTGTTGCCGGGGATGCCGTAGGTTGCACGGATGTTTCGGGTCTGTGAGACTGCGGTAAAAACGGCTGCGGAGCGAGGGTCGGTGGTGAATCCAGCGGTCTGCGGCCAGCCGTTGTGCATGAGGCTGTCAGTGCCAAGACCGAGTCCGCTCCAGAGTTCCTCGGTGATGAATGGCGCGTAGGGGTGGAGGAGTTGGAGGATGCGTTTGATGGTATAATCCAGCGTGGCCAGCGTCCCTGCGCGGCGAGGGGAGTCAGTGGTGAAATCCGACTTTGCGACTTCGATGAAACGGTCGCAGAAATCCCCCCACACAAAGTCATAGAGCGCTTGGGCGATATCGCTGAAGCGGTAGGTTTCGTAGCCTTCGTTCACGCGCTGGATTGTTGCATCGAGGCGGCCGAGGAGGTCGCGGGCGAAGAGCGAGAGATCGTGATTCGAGGGATCCGCATTCGGATCCAGCGGTCCTTGCATTTGACGGAACCGGCAGGCGTTCCAGAGTTTGTTGCAGAAATTTCTACCTTCGACGATTTGCTGTTCGTCGAACTTGATGTCCTGTCCCTGTGGGGCGATGCGGAGGAGTCCGAAGCGGATGCCATCGGCACCATATTTGGCAATGAGGTCGAGAGGGTCAGGCGAATTGCCGAGGCTCTTGGACATCTTGCGCCCCTGCTTGTCGCGGATGATGCCGGTGAAATACACATCCTTGAAGGGAACCTGACCGGTGTATTCGAGGCTCGCCATGATCATGCGGGCGACCCAGAAAAAGATGATGTCCGGGCCGGTAACCAGCACGCTGGTCGGGAAGAATTTCGCCAGTGCGGCGGGTTCCATCGTCTCATGAGCCCACAGCCACGAGGAGAACCAGGTGTCGAGCACATCGGAGTCTTGCACCCAGCCCTCGCCGGGCGATTCGATCTGGCATTTTGCATTTTCCGCATTGATCTCCCCCGCTGGATACCAGACCGGGATGCGGTGGCCCCACCAGAGTTGGCGCGAGATGCACCAGTCTTGGATATTTTCGAGCCAGTGGTCGTAAACCTTTTCCCAGCGGTCGGGAAAGAAGCGGATGAGATGCTTTTGCACGGCATCGCGCGCTTCGGCAGTTTTCGGATATTTTAAAAACCACTGCTCGGAGAGGCGAGGTTCGATCGGCACATCGGCGCGTTCGCTGAAGCCGACATTGTTTTCGTGTGGCTCTTCTTTAACGAGGAGTCCGAGTTCGCGAAGCTTATCAACCGCTTTTGTGCGGGCTTCGAAGCGGTCGAGGCCTGCAAATTCTTCACCCGCGAGATCATTCAGCGTGGCGTCGGGATTGAAAATATCTACGACCGGCAGGCTGTGACGCAGGCCGATCTCGTAGTCGGTTTTGTCGTGCGCTGGAGTCACCTTCAAGACACCTGTGCCGAATTCAAAATCCACCGCCTCGTCGCCGATGATCGGCAGCAGGGCTTCCACGCCGGCGGGGAGGGGACGGCGCACATGGAGTCCGATGAGTGCGGTGTAGCGGGGGTCCCTCGGATTCACGGCCACGGCGGCATCCGCCATGATCGTCTCAGGACGGGTGGTGGCGATTTCCAGATAGGTGCCGGGTTTTTCAACGACCTCGACTTTGTAGTGGTAGAAAAATCCTTTTTGGTTTTTCGGAATGACTTCCTCATCACTAAGAGCTGTGAGCGAGATGGGGCACCAGTTCACCATCCGCTTGCCACGATAGATCATCCCCTTGGCATGCAGATCGACAAAAACCTCCTGCACCTTGCGCGCGTAGGCGTCGTCCATCGTGAAGCGCTCGCGCGTCCAGTCGCACGAGCAACCGAGCTTTTTGAGTTGATTGATGATAATGCCGCCGTGTTTTTCCTTCCACTCCCAGACGCGTTTTAGAAACTCATCGCGGCCGAGGTCGTGGCGTGTCTTTTTCTCCTCCTTGCGCAGCTTGCGCTCCACGACGGTCTGCGTGGCGATGCCCGCGTGGTCGGTGCCTGGCAGCCAAAGAACCTCATGCCCGGTCTGACGCGCGCGGCGTGCTAGGATGTCCTGAAGCGTGTTGTTGAGGACATGTCCGAGAGTGAGAACGCCGGTGACATTGGGTGGCGGGATGACAATCGAGTAAGCAGGCTTCGGCGAAGTAGGGTCCGCGGTGAAGAGGCCGTTTGCGATCCACCAGGAATACCATTTATCTTCGACGGCTTTAGGTTCGTATGCTTTATGCAGTTCAGACATGACGCGCGGCATTGTGCAAGGATTCGCGTATCATTCAATCGGCTTCTCGGGAATCTCGTGGGTTTTTCAAAATTCAATGATTCTAAGTGCTGATCTTTGCATCGCCACAAAAAGTGGTTCATCCGCAAAAGTTGTGTCTTGGTGTTGCACTTTATGTAAGCAACATTTTTTTATCGGGCGATTGGGATAGACACGTGTTGGGAATACTGGAACACGAAGTATGTTTATTGGGGCATGGAATTGCATGTGGAGGCACGACCGAAGGAGGTGAGTACCCGCATTGCCAAAGCAAACACACTGCCTTGAGATGAAGTCGGGAACGAGGTTGTGAGCAGGAGAATAAAGATCGTAAACCTCAGATCTATATGCCTAAAAAAGAAATTGAGGCTATTTGGGGGGATGGTGCGCGATACAGGGTTCGAATACGTAGGTTTTACAGATAGAAACTTGCTATTTGACCCCATGGTAACAAAAAGGTAACAGTTGGGTCATGAAAAGACCCCGCAATGCATCGAAGGCGAAGGGACGTGGGCCAGTGGAGATCATCAAGGGGAAGACCAGCAGCATTCCGATTTACGATGCCGGTGGTGGGCGATTCATTGCCGCATACTATGCCGAGGGAAAGCGCAGGATGGTCAAATACAAGTGCCTGGAGGCAGCCAAGGCTGGAGCCAAGGAGATCATCCAGACCCTGACATCCGGGGTGGCCCATGTGGCCGCTTTCACTCCCAAGGAAACCGCCTCCATCAACGAAGCGGTGGCTATTCTCACCCCTTTGGAAATCTCTCTCTCGAACGCCGTCAGGCAATTCGCCGAAGCCCACAAAATACTACGGGGTGGCTCCATCGTTTCTGCCGCTCAGTTCTACGCCAAGCACCTCGAAGAGGAAAACCGCCGGAGTGCCCTCACCTCAATAACATTCCCGGAACTCACGACCAAGTTCCTGGACTCGATCAAGGGAACCAAATCGCGCCGCTATATCCTCGATCTCAAGTCGAAGCTCAAGAAGGCCTCCGGGGTCTTC
>JBIJCR010000007.1:0-43924 GCA_044344595.1 Terrimicrobiaceae bacterium | reverse complement strand
GCTTATTTTTTTTCGAAGTGGTCCCAGCCTCCGGGCCAGTTCGGGGGGGCGGGTCGAGGGTTCGTGAGGGTGCCGATGAGTGTAAGGCGGGTTTGGGGAAAAGCGGCGGGCCACTTTTTTTGGAGGAGCGGGGCTTTTGAGGGGGGGATGGCGAGGAGGAGTTCGTAGTCCTCCCCGTCAGAGAGGGCGGCTTGGATATCGGATCCTTTGCGGCAGGGGATGGACTCGCGGTTGACTTCAAATCCGCATCCGCTGGCTCTGGCGAGGCGGGGCAGGTCGGTGCCGAGTCCGTCGCTGACATCCATCATGGCGGAAGGGTGGATATTTTTCGCGAGCCATTGCCCTTCTCTGAGGCGGGGAGTGAAATTGAGGTGGTGGCCCGCGATGGAACCGCCGAGTTGTCCTGTGACGAAGAGCAGGTCGCCTGGCCTTCCGCCCGAGCGAGTGAGCAGGTGCTTGGAGTCGATGTGCCCGGTGAGCATGACCGAGGCGGCTATGCCTTGTTTTTGGCGGGACATTTCGCCGCCGGCGATGGTGACGCCAAAGCGGCGTGCAGCGCGGCCAAGTCCACGGTAGAATTTTTTCCAATAAGTGGAATCGAGGTCACGGGGCGAAAAGAAGGTGATGAGGGCTTGGGCAGGGGTGCCTCCCATGGCGGCTATATCGCTCAGAGGACGACAAAGTGCCTTCCAGCCGACTTTGGCGGGATCATGCGAGCGGAGAAAATGAACATCCTCTGCGATGCAATCCGTTTTGAGCAGAATGAGTGCGCCGGGCTTTCCGCACTTGATGGCGGCGCAGTCGTCACCCGGGCCGAGCGGTTGATCCTGCGGAACGGGCACCAGGCGCAGGAGTTCGTGGAGCAGCTTGTCCTCGGCGCAGAGTTTCATTTCATGAGATCGGGCCACTGGAGTGTGCCGTAAATACTAAGTCCGTTGAATGCGGCATGCAGGAGTGTGGGAGCCCAGAGCGATCCGGTCTTCTCATACAAAAGCGAGAGACCCACGGCCAGAATCACCAATCCGGGAAGCGATGGGATGTGTCCATGAATGAGAGCAAACAATACGGAAGTGACAGCTATGGCCACAATCCTTCCGCCAGTCTGTCTGAGAAAGCCGTAGAGGCATCCTCGAAAGATGAGTTCCTCGGCGAGGGGCGCTGCAACAACCGCTATTAAAATGACAGAAAGGCGATCGCGGAGGCTTTGATGATCGATAAGGAAGGAGACAATCGGCTGGGGTTCGGTTTGAGGTCCGGACAAGGAATACCCTACCCACTGGGCTGCGTAGATCGGCGGGAGGAGTAGAGCCAGAGCCAAGACCACAGTTACGAGCCCCTGACGCCAGGAGGTCCAACGCAGGCCGAATGCTTCGATGGGGCTGATGTTTCGAAAAACAAGAAAGCCCACGACGAAGAGAATAATCGATGCGTAAAGCCCAAGCGCGAACTCGATAGCCTTCAGGTCGATCCGGCCCGGAGGTCCTGAAAAGGATGGAATGGCCATCAGAAGAAAAAAAAGCACGATCCCTGCGGTGAGAAGCGATTCCGGCCATTTCCAAATTTGCATGGGGAAGGAATCCCCGCGTCCCAGAGCCGACCTCACCGCTTCCGAAGCCACCTTCAGGTAAATCAGCCCGAGGAGAAGCAGGATGGCAATTTTCAGAGACTCCATTGTCAAACGATACCCTTCGATTTAGCGACCCTTGGAAGCAAAAGAGAGGTCACTCCTCGTTTGCGAGAGAGGCGGTGATGAAGGCCTTGAAAAGCGGGTGTGGCGCGTTGGGTTTGGATTGGAATTCGGGATGGTATTGGCAAGCAAGATACCAAGGGTGGTTCTTGAGTTCCACCAACTCAACAAGGTTGCCGTTGGGTGATGTTCCGGAGATAACGAAGCCTTTTTCCTCAAGGAGCTGGCGGTATTTCATGTTGAACTCGTAGCGATGGCGATGGCGCTCAGACGCTTCGAGTTTTCCATAGACCTGATGGGCATGGGACCCTTCGAGGAATTTGGTCTGCCAGGTACCGAGCCGCATTGATCCTCCCTTGTCCGTGACGTCTTTCTGTTCCTCAAGGATGGCGATGACGGGGTGTTTAGTATCGGGATCGAATTCGGTGCTATTGGCACCATCAAGGCCGCAGACATTGCGGGCGAATTCGATCGTGGCAACTTGCATTCCAAGGCAGAGGCCGAGGAAGGGAGTGCGCGATTCGCGCGCGTAGCGTGCGGCTTTGATTTTGCCTTCGACTCCACGGTCGCCAAACCCGCCTGGCACTAGAACACCGGCGACGCCTTGCAAATACTTCTCAGCTCCCTCGACCTCGATGTCCTCAGCATCCACGAGCACCATGTCGATACCGCAGTCGTTGGCGGCTCCGGCGTGGGTGAGTGATTCGTAGATGCTCTTATAGGCATCCTGAAGCTCGATGTATTTTCCAACAATCGCGATACGGACGCGTTTCTTGGGTGAAATGACCCGCTGAACAAATCGTTTCCAGTCGGTGAGGTTGGGTTCTTTGGTTTGGAGATTGAGGAGGCGGCAGACTGTCGAATCGAGACCTTCTTCGCGAAGGTTCAAAGGCGCTTCGTAGATGGTGTGGTCGACATCACCCGCTTCCACCACGGCATCCAGCGGCACATTGCAGAAGAGTGACAATTTCTGGCGGACATCCTCATCCAAGGGCATCTCGGTGCGGCAAATCAGGACCTGCGGTTGGAGGCCGATCTCACGAAGCTTGGCGATACTTTGCTGGGTAGGCTTGGTTTTGAGTTCACCCGCCGCCTTGATGAATGGCACGAGGGTGACATGCATAATGATCGCGTTGCCTGTTCCCGCTTCGAGAATGAATTGGCGGATAGCTTCGAGAAAAGGAAGCCCCTCGATGTCACCGGTCGTCCCGCCGATTTCGGTAATAACGACATCAGCTCCAGAGTTCACGCCCACCTCGCGGATGCGGGCTTTGATTTCATCGGTGATGTGAGGGATGACCTGAACGGTCTTGCCGAGGTAGTCGCCACGGCGTTCCTTGGCTAGGACGGTCTCGTAAACTTGGCCGCTGGTGAGGTTATTGGCGCGGGTGAGGACGCAATTTGTGAATCGCTCGTAGTGTCCCAGGTCGAGGTCGGTCTCCGCGCCGTCGGCCAAAACATAGACCTCACCATGCTGGAAAGGATTCATCGTGCCGGGATCGACATTGAGATAAGGGTCGAGCTTTTGGAGAACGACTTTGAGACCCCGCAGTTCCAGCAGGGTACCGAGTGATGCCGCCGCCAACCCTTTTCCCAGAGAACTCACAACACCACCGGTCACGAAAATATATTTCATGGGTGAAAAGCGTACCAACTCCGACTGGAAAATCCAGCCTCCCGATTGACATGCGTTATTTGGATTTGACTTCGAGAAACCCAGCGCGCTCACGGCTTGTCAAATTCGCTGCAATCTTGGAGTAAAGTGTCCCTATGAATCCGAGACCAATCCTCGAACCGCCCGGCGGAGAAAAGAAAGTCCTGCTGCACTCATGCTGTGCTCCTTGTTCTGGAGAGGTGATGGAGGCGATGGCCGCCTCGGGAATTGATTACACGATTTATTTTTACAATCCGAATATCCATCCGAGGGAGGAGTACGAACTGCGCAAATCGGAAAACATCCGCTTTGCGGAGAAAGAGGGCATTCCCTTCATCGACGCGGATTATGATACGGACAATTGGTTCGCCAGGGCCAAAGGATTGGAATGGGAGCCTGAGAAGGGTGCCCGCTGCACAATGTGCTTCGATATGCGCTTCGAAAGAACAGCCCTCTACGCGCACGAGAATGGATTCCCGGTCATCACAAGTTGTCTAGGCATTTCCCGTTGGAAGGACATGGACCAGATCAACGGATGCGGAGATCGCGCAGCAGCAAAATATCCCGGCATCAGTTACTGGACATTCAACTGGCGCAAGGGCGGCGGGGCGCAGCGGATGCTTGAAATCTCAAAACGTGAGAATTTTTATCAACAGGAATACTGCGGATGCATTTACTCTCTTCGTGACACCAACAAGTGGCGACTTGCCAACGGAAGGGATAAGATCGAGATAGGCGTGAAATTTTATGGTCAACCGGAAGCCTGAAACTCTCAGGGATTCGCCCGCAGGCTGTAAAATTCGTAGCTATCCACCAGCGCAAGCCAACTGGCCTCGATGATATTGTCCGAGACTCCCACCGTGCCCCAAGTCGTGTGGCCATCTGTTGAAACAATAAGGACGCGTGTCTTGGCGGCTGTGCCTCGTGTGCCGTCGATGATGCGCACCTTGTAGTCCGTGAGGCGAACTTGATCGATCCAGCTGTAAAAAGGCTGCAAAGCCTTGCGCAGGGCTGCGTCGAGGGCGTTCACGGGGCCGTCCCCCTCTTCTACTGTGTATTCGGGGCGACCGGATGCGTGGAGTTTAACCGTGGCCTCGCAGGTTGTAAAATCATGCTGATTCGATTGGCGGAACGAGCAGTGGTATTCTTTAAGATCAAAGAGAGGTGTGTGGCGACCCAGTGTGCGGCGAATGAGGAGTGCGAAGGAGGCGTCTGCCGCCTCAAACTCGTAGCCCTGCGCTTCAATCTCCTTCACTTTTTTCAAGATGGCCGAAACTTCAGGCGCACCTTTTTGGAATTCGAATCCGAGCTCCGCAGCTTTTGCGAGGATGTTGCTCTGGCCTGACATGTCCGAGACAAGGATCGTCTGGGAGTTCCCAACAAGAGTCGGATCCATGTGCTCATAGGTGCGGGAAATTTTCTGAACGGCATGAACATGGAGGCCGCCTTTGTGCGTGAAGGCCGCCGTACCCACATATGGTGCCCGGATGTCCTGCGGCACATTCGCCAACTCATCAACGAAGCGGGAAACCTCGCGCAGTGCGGTGAGATCAGGCACGCAGGGGATCCCCATTTTTACCTGCAGCGTTGGAATGATCGTCGTGAGATTGCAATTTCCCACGCGTTCGCCGTAGCCGTTGATGGTTCCTTGAACCTGACAGGCTCCGGCTTCGATGGCAGCGAGAGCGTTTGCGACGCCGAGTCCGCAGTCATTGTGGGTATGGATGCCGACCGGGCATTTGAGATCGGCGATCACCGCAGAGGTGATGCGGTGAATTTCGCCGGGCAGAGTTCCACCGTTTGTATCGCAGAGCACGAGCAGGTTGGCTCCGGCATCCCTCGCAGCGCGGAGTGTTTTCAAGGAATACTCGGGATTGTCCTTGTAGCTGTCGAAAAAATGTTCGGCGTCGTAGAAGACTTCGCGGCCATGTTTTTTAAGATGAGCCACCGTATCGGCGATCATGGAGAGGTTTTCCTCGGCAGTGACATTGAGAACCTCTGTGACATGCAGCAGCCATGTCTTGCCGACGATTGTGACGACAGGCGTTTGGGCCTCGAGAAGCACGCGCACCTGGGCATCGGCATCAACCGCGATGCCGCCGCGACGAGTGCTGCCAAATGCGGCGATGCGTGCGTTTTTCCAAGCAAGTTTGGCAGCCTCGGCAAAAAAAGCCGCATCGCGAGGATTCGAGCCAGGCCAACCGCCTTCGATGAAATCGACCCCGAACGAATCCAACTTTTGAGCCACGCGAATCTTGTCGAGGATGGAAAAAGAAATCCCCGTTCCTTGGGTGCCGTCGCGCAGCGTGGTGTCGTAAATGGTGACCGGTTTCATAAAAGGTCGATCAAACTACCTGCAGGGCAGATTGGGATCAAGAACGCGCAAACGCTCCGCTTGACCCCGCTGCAGAGGCAACACATCATTAGCCCGCCTTGAATATGTATTCCTCGTCC
Organism: Terrimicrobiaceae bacterium; assembly: GCA_044344595.1. Classification (GTDB taxonomy): domain Bacteria; phylum Verrucomicrobiota; class Verrucomicrobiia; order Chthoniobacterales; family Terrimicrobiaceae; genus UBA967. The sequence continues at coordinate 38,129 of JBIJCR010000007.1, read as the reverse complement.
CAATGGGACATCCAATTTCTCGCCGAAAACCAGGTCGTTCGTTCGAAGGATTTCGGCATGACCAAGGAGGCAAAGAGCGTGAAGTATCCGATCCGCCTGCTTCGTTACTGGTTCGGATACCAACTCCTCCGCGAGGAATGTCTCCGGGCTGGTCGACCGCTGGATGTCGCCGAGATCGGCGTCCATGTCGGCCAGATGCTGGAATTTGTGAAATCCGCACCAACTGGAGTGAAATATGACCGATGGACGGCGGTGGATGCCGTCATGCTGCGCGAGAGGCTTCTGAAAGCAGGCTACACGGATTTTCTTGAAGCGAATCTTGAGGATGCGAAGTTTACTCTTCCGCACCAATACGACACCGCGATCCTGCTCCATGTGCTGGAGCACCTTTTTGAACCAGAGGATGTTTTGAAAAAAATTGCATCTGCCATCCGCCCTGGCGGCTCGATGATTGGAGGCTTCCCCGTCGTGCCAGGTCCGTTTGCAGCCATCCGCCAGAGTCAGGTTCGCCGCACGGCAAAGCCGATGGGCCATGTGAGTGTGTTTTCACCTGCCCGCGTGCGCCGCATGGCCGAACAGGCTGGGCTAAAAGTGGAGTTCCTAAGCGGGGCATTTCTGATGCGTAGCAAGGGAAGCTCCCTCGAAAACTCCGCCGCATGGATGCGATTTAATATTCTGTGGGGGCGCGTCTTTCCAGGTTGGCCCGGCGAAATTTACTGGCTCATGCGCAAACCCGCATGACATTGCCGGATGCTACGATCACGATCGAACGGGTTGCCTACGGCGGCGCGGGAATCGGCCGCTTAGAGGATGGAAGGGTTTGTTTTGTCCATGGAACACTGCCCGGGGAGCGCGCTTTGGTGCGGGTAGTGAAATCAAAGAAAAACCTCGTCGAGGCGGATTTGGTGAAACTTTTAGAAGCCTCTCCCCGGCGCGTTGGGCCAAAGTGCCGAGTCTTTGGAGAATGCGGTGGATGCGCCTATCAACATGCCGACTATGATCTCCAGCTGGAGATCAAGACCTCACAGGTTGCCGAGTTGCTGCGCCGCGTGGGCGGGATCAGTGATGTTGAAGTCCACCCCATGCTTGCCTCACCTGAGCAGTGGAATTACCGCAACCGCCTTTCCGTTCATACAGAAAGTGGCGAAGTGGGATTTTACCACCGGAAATCGCATCACCTAGTCGATGTTGCCGAATGCCCAATTGCCAGCAAGGAAGTGAACCAACTTTTGACCGAACTTCGAAAAAAACCGCCGCGCCATTCTGGTCGGCTCACGCTGCGAGAAGCTGGGGCGGCACGCGGGTTCACGCAGGTCAATAGCAGCGCGGCTGATTTACTTGCGGACGTAGTTTCCAAACTGGCCGGCAGTTCAGATTTTCTAATAGATACGTATTGCGGATCCGGATTTTTCTCAAAAAGACTCCTGCCGCATTTCAACCGCACCCACGGCATCGAGTGGAGCGAAGGAGCTGTAAAAACTGCCAAGGAGACAGCCACAGAAAAAGAAACCTATGTCGCAGGGTCGGTGGAGGCCCACCTTTCACAAGCATTGCTGACCGGTGCTGCGGCACAGACGACGTTACTGCTCGATCCGCCATCTGAAGGTCTTTCGCCGGATGCCATGCGGGCGATTCTGGAAAACCCTCCCGCCAAAGTTGTCTATGTCTCCTGTGATCCTGCCACTTTCGCGCGCGATGCGAAAAAACTCTCAGCGCTTTACAGCATCGGGCGTGTACAGCCCGTTGATATGTTTCCGCAAACCGCCGAGATCGAACTGGCGGCGGTCTTTGTGCTCAAGCCCCAAAAATAGCCTTTTGAATCTACCATCCGCGAAATTTTCGGAAACCGTTCTTTTTTTGGAGTTGCGCCCTACCGCATTGCCAACGAACCTGCGCGTATCATGTCACTGGGTTTCCTGAAATCATTCCTACGTAACCCCTCAACCCTAGGGGCGATCTGGCCATCTTCACCCTTTTTGGCCGAGGAAATGGTTCGCGCATCGGATTTGCATGCGGCATCCAGCGTCGTCGAACTCGGTCCAGGCAGCGGGGCTTTTACCGGTCACATACTTGCCAACCTACCGAGTGGAGCCCACTTCGCAGCTATTGAAAAATGTCCGATTCTAGCCAAAGAAGTCTCAGGCAAATTTCCCAAAGCTCGAATCATCGAGGGCTGCGCAACGCGCTTGAGCAGTCACTTGAATACGGAAAACATCCCGCGTCCGAATGCAATTCTCTCAGGCCTTCCCTGGGCGATTTTCGATGCGGGTCTGCAAATCTCCATTCTCAGTGAAGTGCATGGCACACTGGCGGAGGGCGGAGTGTTTTCGACATTCGCCTACTACGGCCCGCATCGACTTGCTGCTGGGCAGAGATTCCGAAAAAATCTAGAGAGCACCTTCAGCCAAGTGCGACGGACACCCGTGGTGATGCGGAACTTCCCTCCGGCCTTCGTCTATTCCTGCAAACGCTGAGCACCACGCAGAACCTTGGCCAGACGCTCCATGGGGAGGCCGATGACATTGCTCAATGATCCTTCAATATTAGCGATGAGACGCCCGTTATCCCCCTGTGCAGCATATCCACCCGCTTTATCGAGTGGGTTTATCGATTCTAGATAGCGGTCGATGGATTCAAGATTCAGATCATAAAATGTCACCATGGAGTGTTCCGCAAACTCTGTATAGTCGGCGAGACGACCGACAACAACGCCAGTCACAACTTCGTGAGTTTGGCCTGCGAGCGAGACCAGCATTTGGCGGGCTTCCTGCAAATCGGCAGGCTTGCCATAAAATCTCCCGCCGAGCCACACGACAGTATCCGCAGCCACAATGAAATCTTGGGGACGACGCAAGGCAATCGCGCGCCACTTCAGCCGGGCATTTTCCAGTGCCAAAGTGTCAGGGCTCATCGAGTGGTCCTCGATTTCCTGAGCACCGGACACATCAACCTCAACTGGCCAGCCCGCGTTTTTTAAGAGCTCCAAACGACGGGGCGAAGCGGAAGCAAGAACGAGAGGCTTCACTTTGAAGCCCAGGCCTCAGTGCTGCTCGATGTCTGTGTCGTAAGCGCCACGGATGCCTTCAAGCTTTTTGCGCATGGCGCGCGAGGACTGGGGGCGAGCGCTGATTTTTGAAGCAATTCCCCAGACAATCGGAACGAGGGCAGCGGCGCCCAATGTGATCAGGGCCACTCCGGCGTTGCGGCGGGCGTTATGTCCAATATTGTCGGCAACAAGAAAGCCTGCACCAAGACCGATTGCGACCTGCGAAAAACCAACAATTCCAGAGACCGGAAGGTTTTCGCCAAATTTGTCCAAGGAAAGCTGTGACATGGGTGTTGATCATATGCATGCAGTATGGGAGTTTCAACCCCAAATGAAAAAAGCCATCGGCATTGACCTTGGCGAGGCCCGCGTTGGGGTTGCCGTAAGCGACGATCTCGGAATGCTTGCCCATCCGCTCGAAACGATCCCAACGAAGTCCAGCAATGTGCTCAAACGCGTCCTCGCGCTCGCCAACGAACGCTACGCAGAAACAATTGTCGTCGGCATGCCAAGAAACATGAATGGCTCCTTCGGACCTGCTGCGGAGAAAGCGAAGATCTTTATCGAAGAGCTTCGGCGTGAAACCACGATCCCAGTTGTCTCTTGGGATGAACGAATGACCACGGTCTCGGCGCAACGCGCACTGCAGGAGGCAGGCCGAAGCACTAGGAAGCAACGCCCCATAATCGACCAAGTTGCCGCCCAGATTATTCTTCAAAGCTGGCTTGATTCGCAAGGATGAGATTGCAGCTGCAGATCGCCTATCACGGAGCCGGGCTCAATGGGTGGCAGAGCCAAACGTGCGGTAACACTGTGCAGGATTATTTAGAAAAAGCCTTCCTCGCACTCTGCAGGGAACGCATCACCGTGCATGGCGCGGGTCGCACGGATGCTGGAGTTCACGCCGAGGCGCAATGCGCTCACGCAGATGTTCCAAACGAACGCTTTAGCCTTCGGGAATGGTTGCTGGCGCTGAATGCCCATCTGCCCAATGCAATCCGCGTTATGAAAATCCAAGAAGCTCCAAGTGACTTCCACGCCCGATTTTCGGCGAAGGGAAAAATCTATCGCTACACGATTTGGAATGGACCTGGACTGCATCCATTGATGAAAGACCGTGCTTGGCATGTGCCCGGAGCATTGAATTTTGAAAAGCTCCGGTGTGCTTGCGACCTCTTCACCGGCACACATGACTTCGCGGCATTTTCGCTCAGGAGATCAAATACTCCCGAGCAAACGGTGAGAACCATTCGTGCCATCGAAAGCCAATTTTCAAATGGAATGATAGAGCTCACTTTTGAAGGCGAAGGCTTTCTCTACAAAATGGTGAGAATCCTTTCATCCGCCATAATCCGCCACGCAAGCGGCAGGGTGGAAATCGAGGAACTCTCAAAACAACTGGCCTCAGCCTCGCCAACGTTTATGCATACAGCACCGGCAGTCGGACTTTGTCTTGTGAGTGTTATTTATTGAGTGACTTGAAAATCCCTTTCCTATTGTTAGCCTTCAGCGTGCAGAATCGGAATCTGAGAGCCATCATTATCTGCGTTGGGTGCTTCTTGCTAATACCCGCCGCGATGCGCGGACAGACGAGCGAGGAGGAAAAAAAACGCCTCTTCATGCAAGCACGAGAGGACATAAATCCCGTTAGCAAACCTTATCCATCCGCTACTCCACGACCTAAGCCGAAGCCTGTGGCAACCCCATCTTCTAAATCGAAGCCCCAAGCAAAAACCTCCCCCACACCGCGCAAATCTCAGACAAACACCGCAAATCCAACTCCCCAGCAGACGCCAGACCAAAGCACGGAATCCGAAGGCTCGGAAAAGGCAAAATCCTTGCAAAAAAGCGCGGTTGATAAACAAGAGTCGGAAGACTATATTTTGATTCCGGGTGAAGACACTGCAACAGTGAAATCCACCCCTTCCCCCACTCCATCGAAAGTTGTTGAGGAAAAAAAAACCGAGACACCTGCTCCAGCCCCACATCAAATTCCAAAAGGAAAAACGCCTGCCGGCAGGCCGCTCGATGCACCAATTCTCATCGAAAAATCCGGTCTTCAAGAGGAGGCTGGTGAGGAGCCACCCGCGAAGTCGGCATTCGGCGGGTTCATGAAGCGATACCGATACTTGACGCCTGCGGTTCGCAAGGCGATAGATCGGGCCAAAGTCCAACGCGGTCGCTGGAAATACATCATTGTGCACAATAGCGGAACCCGACAGGGAAACGCCCGCATTTTTGAGAACTACCACCGTAAGATACGTAAAATGCAGAACGGACTCGCGTATCATTTTGTCATCGGGAACGGGAACTCCTCGGGCAATGGCCAAATCGAAATTGGCAACCGCTGGACTCGCCAGATCAACGGAGGACATGTCGCGAGCGACTACCTCAACGACATCTCGCTGGGCATTTGTCTCGTCGGCGACCTCAATCGCGACCTTCCGACCAAGGATCAACTCGGCGCTCTGGACGAGCTCTGCAACTACCTCCGCGACCGGGTAGGAAAAGTTAAAGGCCGACCGGCGATTGTTAAAGGGCATAAAGAAATCAACCCCAAGCCGACAGATTGCCCAGGCGACCGCTTTCCTCTCGGCTGGCTCCGCAAGCGCTTCGGCGGCTGATCGAGGTTTCGCATGTGCGATCTTTTTCTTTGGTTTGTGGCAGGCGAGGAGAGCGGCGATGCGCGCGCTGTGGAAGTCATGCAAGCCATCAAAGCGCAACACCCGTCCGTGATCTTCGGCGGCGCCGGCGGCAACGCCATGCAGAAATTGTGCGAACAGCAATTCGACAACTGGGTGCAGCACGCAGCCGTAACCGGCTTGTGGGATGTTTTAAAAAACTACGGCTACTTCAGGCAAAAGTTCCGCGCGATGCTGGCTGCCATCCGCGAGAAAAAACCAGACGCCGTTGTGCTCGTCGATTATCCCGGCTTCAACCTTCGCCTCGCACGTAGACTCAGAGATACCGGCTACCAAGGCAAAATTCTTTACTACATCAGCCCCCAGGTCTGGGCATGGAACCGGGGACGCATTCCCAAGATGGCGCGTTTTCTAGATCTCATGATCTGCGTTTTTCCATTCGAGGCTCCGATGTATCAGGCCAGCGGACTGCACACCGCCTTCGTGGGACATCCCTTGCTGGAATCCCTGGCAGCAAAGCGCGGAGGCATCGAGCGTGAAACAAATTTGCTCAGTCTTTTCCCAGGCAGCAGGGAGCGCGAAGTAAAACAGAATTTTCCTGTGATGCTCGAAGCGGCCCGTTTGGTGGCCGAGAAAATGCCGGGCATCCGCTTCGAGGCCTCGGCCGCAGGCTGTGCACGCGCCGAAAACATGCGCAAATTGGCCGACGGATTTCCCGTCGAAATCCGCGAAGGCAATGCCCACGAATTGATGCAACGCGCCACAGCAGGCATCGTCTGCTCCGGAACAGCAACGCTGGAGGCTGCCTTTTTCGGCCTCCCCTACTGCCTCATCTACAAAACAGCCTGGCTCACTTTTGAAATCGGCAAGCGCCTTGTGGATGTCAATGCACTAGGAATAATCAATATCCTGAATAACTACCGCCTGAATCCTCCCCCAAACCCGGCCCTACCCGCAAAGTCAGCTCCCCATCTCGTCCGGGAATTCATCCAAAACGAGGCCACACCAGAAGCTCTCGCCAAAGAATCCCTCCGTCTCCTACAAAGCGCATCCACCCGCGAAGAGCTTCGCTCTCAACTCACCGCCATCACCTCCCTACTCAAAGCTGAAGGCGCCAGCGAACGAAGCGCAACCACCCTACTCCGCAGCCTGCACGAGTAAACTCCCTACGCGAGGCGAAGGACGAGTTTGAGGGAGTCGGTGCGGAGGGTGGCGGATCCTATGGCTTCAAGGAGTGAGGTTTTGAGGGTTTTGAGGGCTTCGATTTCGCCGGGGCGGATGTGGTTGTTGATGAGTCGGAGGTCTTCGAGGCGTTCGATTTCGGCTGTGATTTGATCCGAGGCTTTTTGGCGGGCGTTTTGTATTATGGCTTCCTTGCGGGCGGCGGCGAATTCGGTTGCCTTGGCCAGCATGGCGGGGAGGTGCTTTTTCTTAAAGACGGGCGTGTCAAGAAGCGTAAAGACATCGCCTGTTTCCAAGACTGCATTACGGAATTCGTCATCGTCGCCGCAATCTTTCAGAGACTGATCGACTACAATGCGCAGGGGTGTTGCGGGGAGAAAACGATCGGCATGCAAGGATGGCGGGGCGATGGATTCGATGACGAAGTGGGTTTCGAGGAGAATGCCATCCGCTTGAGCGGATTTCCAGACACTGAAAACCGAATTGCCGGTTTCCATTCCGAGGATGGCATCGAGGGCGGCGAGAACAAGAGGGTGGTCGGGGGTGACGAAGCCGATGTCATCACGGGAGACGGCGCGACTGCGTTGGAAGGTCACCATCGTTCCCTCGGAGGCGAGGCCGGGAAGTGTGGCGGTCTGGGATCCACCGCTCTTGAGCAGATAACTCCGCAGGCCGAGTTCCTCAACATGAACTCCCAAGTGGTCGAGCATTCGGATGAAGAAGGATTCGAAGTCAGAATCGGCATCCTGGCGCTGAATGGCCTCGATGAGTGGTTTTGCGATTTCCGGGCGGTTGGAATTGAGTTCAAGAAGCCGATCGTGGCCGGATTGCAGGCGTTTGGTGATTTTTTTGGATTCTGCCGAGGTTTCCTTAATCAGGGCGGCCAGGGCAGCGGGTGCGAAATTTTCAGCGACAGCTTGGATTTTTTTTCCAAAGCGAAGCATGAGGTCGGAGGCACCGTGGGGATTTTTCTGAAAGGCATCGAGCGCCTCGTGATACCAGTGGGCGAGCACATGGGCGCGCGTGCATTCCTCGAACGGGACATGGATATGAATGGTCGAAGTCTGGCCGATGCGGTCGAGGCGGCCGATGCGTTGTTCCAGCAACTCGGGGTTGTCGGGCAGGTCGAACAAGACGAGGTGGTGGGCGAATTGAAAATTCCGGCCTTCGCTGCCGATCTCGGAGCAAATGAGCAAACGTGCACCTTCCTCTTCAGCGAAATAGGCGGCGTTGCGGTCGCGCTGGAGGAGAGTGAGGCCTTCGTGGAAGACAGCGGCGGCGATTTTGATCTCCTTCTGGAGGCGGTTTAGAATGACGTTGGCCGTATCCGGTGATTTACAAATCACAAGAACCTTTTGCTTCTTGAGTTCCTTGAGCAGGGCGATCAACCAACGAATTTTTGCGGTGGTTTCGTCCGACTCTGGAGCCAGAGGGGCCAAGTGGGCTTTGCGTTTGGGGAAGCCCGAGAGGGCGGCGCGCGTGTTTCGGAAAATAACCCTCCCGGTGCCGTATTCATCGAGCAACGCGGCCACCACCCGGTCGCGCGCGGATACATCACCCGCCAAAAAGTCGGCATAGTGAACAGCTACGCGAGTGCCTTTGAAAATCGAGGCGTTGGGGATTTTCTTTCCCGCCAAGAGGGCATCGATGGATTTTGCGACGGACTCGTAGTGCTCGGATTCCTTAAGAAAGGCATCCAGGTCATCGTAGCGGTTGGGGTCGAGCAGGCGTAGGCGCGCGAAATGACCTTCCATGCCGAGTTGCTGCGGGGTCGCGGTGAGAAGAAGAAGCGAGGATGCAGCGACAGCGAGGGATTCGACAAGTTGATACTCTGGCCCGGACTCTTTCGGCGACCATTGGAGATGATGGGCTTCGTCCACCACCAGAAGGTCCCAACCCGCCTCGCGCGCTTGAGCAGCGCGCTTCGGGTTGTTGGAAAGAAAATCGAGTGCGCAGATAACAAGCTGGCTGTCGAGAAAGGGATTGGCTCCATCCAGTTCGAGCGAAGCGCAGCGGTCTTCATCAAAAATACTGAAGGACATCTGGAAGCGGCGAAACATTTCCACGAACCACTGGTTGAGTAGCGCAGGAGGCAGAAGAATCAGAATGCGGCCAGCTCGCCCCGTGATATGGAGGCGATGGAGGATGAGACCGGCTTCTATGGTTTTTCCAAGGCCCACCTCATCCGCGAGGAGGACGCGGGGATTCATGCGGGAGGAGACATCGGCGGCAATGGAAATCTGGTGGGGGATGAGATCCACGCGTCCACCGGCAAACCCGCGAACCGGGCTTTGACGCATCTCACGACGGCGGTGCAAGCACTCCACCCGTAACTTGAAGCGCTCAATTTCATCGACCTGTCCCGCCAGGAGACGGTCTTCGGGTTTCGAAAAAGTGATATTGTCGGAAAGCTCCGCCTCGGCCACATCCCTCGCCCCGCAGCGATATGTTAGCAAACCACCGTTATCGGCTATGGAATCCACATGAAGAAACTCGCCGGAGTGTGTGCGCACTGAGTCACCCTCTTTGAAGGCGACACGGCGAACGGGAGCGCTGCCGAGTGCATATTGGCGATGTTCGCCAGCGGCTGGAAAAAAAATCTCGGCGCGGCCGAACTCGCTCTTCAGGACAATGCCGAGTCCAAGCTCGGGCTCGGTATCGCTGACCCATCGTTGGCCGGGAATAGGTGTGATTTTACTCATAATGCGGAAAGTTCATCCCAGCGCGCGTAGAGGCGTTCGACCTCAGCGCGGGCGGATTCAAGTTTGAAAAGGATTATAGGCGCTTCGGCAGCGCGTTCGGTGTGAAAATTGGAATCGTTTAGAAGCTCTTCGAGCGCAGCGGCAGCTTGCTCGGCTTCGAGGATAGTCCGCTCCATACCTTCGAGTTCGGCTTTCTCCTTGTAGCTCAGCTTGCGAACGGCAGGAGAGGGCTGCACTTGGAATTTGGAGACCGGGGACTCGAAGGAACGAGCAATGTTTTTGTAATGGTGCTCCCGACTTTTTTTCTTCTCCAGATAGTAGGAATAATTCCCCGGCTGAATGTGTATGCCACCCTCCTCAAATGCGACGATCTGGTCGCAGATACGGTCCAGGAAGTAGCGGTCGTGACTGACCACAAGAACTGTTCCGTCGAAGACTGCGAGGGCTTCTTCGAGCATTCGGAGACTGCTGAGGTCGAGATCGTTTGTGGGTTCATCGAGGACGATGACATTGCCGCCCCGGCAGAGTGTTTTTGCGAGCATGAGGCGCGCCCGCTCGCCGCCAGAGAGCTTGTCAACGCGCTCGTTCACGCGGGATTCATCGAACAAAAACCGTCGCAGGTAGGATCGCACCGTGAGCATTTGCGTGCCGAACTTGACCATGCCGCTGGTGCCGCCGATTTCCTCCATCACGGTGCCGAGGCCGTTGAGTTGGGCGCGGCTTTGATCAATGTAGTTGAAAACAACTCGCTTTCCGACCGTCGCGCTGCCTTCGCTTGGTTCCTGTTGACCGAGACAAATGCGAAGGAGTGTGGTTTTGCCAACGCCATTTCGCCCGACAATGCCAGTGCACTGGCCGGGGCGAAGTGAAAGATCCAGATTGCGGAAGAGCCAGCGTTTGGAATCGCCAAGCGGGACCGAGACGCCTGCATTCACAAGTTCCACAGCTGTATTGCCGATTTCGGGAGCTGGAGGAATGAGAAGATCCATCTCGCGTTCTTCCGGCGGGGCACTCTGACCGGCGACTTGATAGAATGACTCCAGCCTGTGTTTGGATTTTGAGCGCTGGGCGCGGACACCGGCACGGACATATTCGAGTTCGGCCTTGATGAATCGCTGGCGGCGACGCTCGGATTGCTCCACGATCTGCTGCCGGAGGGCCTTGGACTCAAGATAAGCGGTGTAGTTACCCGGATGCGAGAACGCCTGACCGAAGCTAATTTCGACGATGCGCGTGGCGATGGTTTCGAGAAAATAGCGGTCGTGCGTCACAAAGATGATCGCGCCGGGGAAGCTTTGGAGAAAGCCTTCAAGCCAATCGATCGACTCGGCATCGAGGTGGTTGGTGGGCTCATCCAGAAGCAGGAGGTCGGGCTGCGAGGCCAGCGCGCGGCAGAGTGCGACGCGGCGTTTCTCACCGCCCGAGAGAGGTCCGACTAAGGCATCAAGCGGAGGAGCGTCCAGCGAACCGGCAAGGGATTTGATGCGGGTCTCAAGATTCCATCCATCTGCGTGCTGGATGAGGTCGAGCAGTTCGTGAAGCTCTGCATCGCTCCCCTCGCCACTTTCGTAGCGGCGCATCCACTCCACGAGGTCAGCAGCGCCGGACTCGATGTTTTCGAGAACCGTTCGTGTGGGATCGAGTTCGAATTCCTGCGGAAGGTAGCCGGTGCGAAGCCCACGGCGGCGGGAGATTTCGCCTGCGTCGGGATCGTTCGCTCCGGCGAGGATTTTGAGGAGGCTTGTTTTCCCACAGCCATTGCGACCCACGAGGCCGACTTTTTCTCCGGGGGCAACGGTTAAAGTGACGCCGTTAAGGAGGACATGATTGCCGTAGGCTAATTTGATTTCCTGTGCGGAGAGGAGAGATGGGATTGCGGACATTAGAAGGAGTGGGAGAGCAGAGACGCAGGAAGTAAGCCTGCGTCACATTTTTTAGACACGGACATCAGAAGGAGAAGATGTCCGGGGTATTGAATGCGTTTTCGATCTGACGAATTTCGCGGGTCGGGCCCATGACGACCTCAACGATGTCGAACCGGTAAGTGATATCTGGCATGTCGAGCATGCGGAGCCATTTCATTGCGCCGCGAATAATGAGGCTGCGTTTTTTTTCGTCAACCGCATCCGACGGGCGCCCGAAATCCTCGATCGTGCGCGTCTTGACTTCCACAAAAACAAGTTCCCCATGGCGCTTGTCGCGACAAACGATATCGACCTCGCCACCGTGTGGAGCGCGGAAATTACGGTAGAGGATTTTATGACCGTGCCGCAGCAGATAAGCAGCTGCGAGGTCTTCGCCAACATTGCCAAGGGCGATGTGTGCCGCCTCACCAGAGTTCGGCTTGCGCAACCGGCGCAAAACTTCGGCGATGGATCGGACAAGGGCCATGGACGCGAAGTTTGGCAAAGTGTTCCGCTGTTGGGTAGCCTTTATGCTTGGCAAAACCATACTCTGGATAGAGGCGATCGTTTTCAATCATGATGCGGTCACGCTTGACCTTGGCAATGATGCTGGCAGCCGCAATGCTGAGGCTTATGCCATCACCGCCGACCAGCGCGGTCTGAGGGCATGGAAAACGAGGGACGGGAAGGCCATCGATGAGGGCGTGGGCAGGGCGGGGCGAGAGTTGTTCGACCACTGCGCGCATCCCAGAGTGCGTGGCGCCGAGGATATTCAGGCGGTCGATTTCCTGCGGGGAGATCGAGATGGATGTCCAACGAATTTCGGGATTGCTTGTGATCTCGGCGTAGAGTCGCTCGCGGGCTTTCGCGGTGAGTTTTTTGGAGTCGTTGAGACCGCTGAGGACAAAATATGGCGGCAGGATGACCGCAGCCACGACGACGGGACCAGCGAGTGGTCCTCGACCCGCCTCATCAATGCCTGCGATGGGTTCAAGACCCAGTGCGGAGAGGCGATGCTCGTGGACGAGGGAGCAAGGCATGGAAGCAGCGTGAAGGAACATAGGCATCAATGCCGGAATAGCACGATGCCTATGGGAATTAGAATGATCAGGAGTACGGTAGCCGAACCGCTGGAAAACTTGCCCCGAGAAGGGCATGGCCGTGTTTTGATCTTAGGCGCGGTCTTTGACGGTGGTGGCTGATTTGCCTTTGCGTGACCGAAGGTAATTCAGCTTGGCACGGCGTACCGCACCACGACGCTCGACTTCGATCTTGGCGATACGAGGCGAGTTTATCGGGAAAACGCGCTCCACACCTTCGCCATAGGAAACACGGCGGACTGTGAAGTTTTCATTAATACCAGCGCCCTTTCGGCCAATCACGATACCCGAATAAATCTGGATACGCTCCTTGTCGCCTTCCACCACGCGAGTGTGGACTTTGATGGTGTCTCCAACTTGGAAAGGGGTGGTTTCGGACTTGAATTGTTCGGATTCGATTTTTTGAATTGTGGTCATAGCTGGTTGAATAAATTAAGTCTGAGCGGAATTAGTAAGCTTGTCCCGAAAAGCCCCCTACAATGTTAGTTTGTCCCGCTTGCTTTGACTGGAGGACAGCACCATCGCCGCCCTTACGGAAGACGACGAAGCCTTTATCGCCATACGGAAGAGCCGCTGCCGATAGCGCAGAGCCTCCGTTTGCGTTGTTGGTAAAATTGGAACTTGAGAACAGCACCGTTGAGCCATTATTCGTTTCAGATACATTATAAAGGACAATCGCTCTTCCGGATCTGGTTCCAGTGGTCAGGCCGGCTGGTGAGGTATTCAGTGGAGCCGTAACACCTGGAGCAGACACCATCTTTGCAAAATCATTTGTTGACATGTAGCCAGGAACAACATTTGTGGCCCAAGTATCCCACCCAGGACTGGGCATGTCACCGGGCCATCCGATGTTGGTATCACCTGATACGGTCGAATCTAGAGCCATCTGCTGCGTAACTAAATGCAATTGCTTCATATTGCTCAAGGTCTGGGTCTGTTGCCCTTTAGCAAGAGCTCCGGTGACCGCCGGAAGAGCAAGCGACGCTAAGATAGCGATAATCGAGATAACGACCAATAGTTCGATGAGTGTGAACGCTGAGAGGCTTTTAATGAGTTTCATATTTTTGAGGGTGAAGTGAATTCGTTTTTTTTCGAACAGGCGTGCTTTACACACTACGCGAGACCTCATGTCCAGCAAATTTTTTCCAATCTTTTTGAGACCTCTTCCACATTCGCCCGGCTGTTGAAGGCCGAGATCCGGAAATAGCCCTCTCCGGCAGGACCGAAGCCGCTGCCTGGAGTGATCACCACATTGGCTTGTTGAAGCATTTTATCGAAGACCTGCCAACTGGTGAGGTGCATGGGAGCGCGGACCCAGATGTACGGGGCATTGACTCCACCGAGGGTTGCGAGGCCGCATTTCTCTGCCGACGCGCGGAGGATGGCGGCGTTGCCCATGTAATGTTCGATGAGGGCTGCGACCTGTTCTTTACCGGCGGGCGAGTAGAGGGCCTCGGCGGCGCGCTGGGTCACGTAGCCAACACCATTGAATTTCGTGCTGAAGCGGCGGTTCCAGAGGGGATGCAGCTGCGTCATTTCGCCCGTGGCAGTGCGGCATTTCAGATCTTTTGGAAGGACAGTGAACGCGCAACGGACTCCGGTGAATCCGCCATTTTTTGAAAAACTGCGGAACTCGATGGCACATCGGCGTGCTCCCGGAATTTCATAAATCGAATGCGGGATCTCTGGGTCAAGGATGTAGGCCTCGTAAGCGGCGTCGAAGAGGATGACTGCGTCATTCGCGAGGGCATAATCAACCCAAGCCGTGAGCTGGGCGCGCGTGGCCGTGGCACCTGTGGGGTTGTTCGGATAGCAGAGGTAAATGAGATCCACTTTCTCCTTGGGAATCTCCGGTACGAAACCGTTCTCCGCATTGCAGGGCAGATAGACCAACCCGCTGTAGAGGCCTTTCTCATCGGCCTCGCCGGTGTGTCCAGCCATGACATTGGTATCCACATAGACCGGATAAACCGGGTCCATCACGGCAATGCGATTGTTGTCGCCAAAGATATCCAGAATGTTTCCGCAGTCACACTTGGATCCATCGGAAACAAAAATCTCATCATCTGCGACCTCAAGCCCGCGCGAGCGGTAGTCATTTTCCGCGATGGCGTGCCTGAGAAATTCATAGCCCTGCTCGGGACCATATCCCCGGAAGCTGCCTCGCTCGCCCATTTCATCGACCGCCTTGTGCATGGCCTCGCGAACGGCAGTAGGAAGGGGTTCGGTGACATCGCCGATCCCACAACGAATGAGGCGGGCCGCACCTTCAGGGTTGGCGTCGGTGAAGGCTTTGACGCGGCGATTGATCTCGGGAAAAAGGTAACCTGCTTTAAGTTTGAGGTAGTTTGAATTGAGGTGGGCCATGGTGAAAGCGGAGAACTTAAACAAAAACGCCCAACCGTTTCCAGTCGGGCGTTTGAATTTATGAATGATCGTTGATCAGGCGTTGGCGAAGTTTTTTTCGACTGCGGACCAGTTGATCGTATTCCACCAGGCCTTGAGATAATCGGCGCGGCGGTTCTGGTAGTTCAGGTAATAGGCGTGCTCCCAGACATCGCAGCCGAGGATCGGTGTGCCAGTGCAATCGGCGACGCCGGTCATGAGCGGGTTGTCTTGGTTCGGAGTAGAACAGATGCAAAGGGACTTGTCGGCTTTCACGCTGAGCCATACCCAACCGCTGCCGAAACGGGCAAGGCCGGCGGCTTCGAATTTGGCTTTGAAATCGTCAAAACTTCCGAAGGCTGCATTGATGGCATCAGCCAGAGCACCGGATGGCGCTCCACCTGCGGATGGCCCCATGAGATTCCAAAAGAAGGTGTGGTTCCAGTGTCCACCACCGTTGTTGCGCACAGCTCCACGAATTGACTCCGGCACAGCGGCGAGATTGCCAATGAGTTCTTCAAGGGACTTCGAAGCCAGCTCTGGAGCGCTCTCGAGGGCTTTGTTGAGATTTGCAACATAGGTTGCGTGATGCTTGCCGTGATGGATTTCCATCGTGCGGGCGTCAATGTTGGGTTCAAGTGCCGTGGCGGCGTAGGGAAGAGAAGCGAGTTCGAATGGCATGGTTTTTTTGAATTAAGAGCAGCCAAAATAGCCACGACGGCGTGACATTCAAGCGGGTTGTTGCACCCATCGGTTGACTCCGCCAAACAGGGCGACTAAAACCAGCGTCCTTGTGAGACCCACTTTAGAAAAACTCGAGCAAATCTATCACCGTCCCCTCTTCGAACTGATCCAAGAAAGCCGACGTGTCTTTTTGGAATTCTGGCCGAAAAACGAAGTCCAGCTTTGCACACTCCTCAGCGTGAAGACGGGCGGATGCAGCGAAGACTGCGGCTACTGCGCCCAAAGTGCGCACTACAACACAGGACTGCAGAAAGAGCGCCTCATGACCACAGAGGAGGTGATGCCTGTCGCCGAGCGCGCGAAGCAAAACGGCTCCACCCGCTTCTGCATGGGCGCGGCATGGAAGGGCGTTCGCGACGGCGATCCCAAATTCGAGACTATGCTGGAAACCGTGCGCGAAGTCAGCAAGCTCGGCATGGAGGTTTGCGTCACGCTCGGCCAACTCGGCGACATCGAGGCGCGCAAGCTCAAGGAAGCTGGACTCACCGCTTACAATCACAACATCGACACCTCGCCCGAGCACTACAAAAAAATCGTCAGCACCCACACATTTGAAGACCGCCTGAACACGATTGGATCCGTTCAACGCGCCGGTCTGAGCGTTTGCTGCGGCGGCATCATCGGTATGGGCGAAAATGAAACCGACCGGCTCAAAATGCTCGAGGTCCTCTGCTCACTCGACCCTGAACCAGAGAGTGTGCCGATCAATTGCCTGACTCCCATTGAAGGAACGCCGCTCGCCAAGACCCCGCCGATCGATGTCTTCGAGCTTGTCCGCCTCATCGCCACGGCGCGCATTGTTCTTCCGAAGGCAAAAATCCGTCTCTCCGCCGGCCGAGACCGTCTGACCCGCGAGGCACAGGCACTCTGCCTCTTCGCAGGAGCGAACTCCATTTTCTACGGCGACAAGCTCCTAACGGCATCGAATCCTGGAGTCGACGACGACCGCGCGCTTTTGGAATCCCTCGGCCTCGAGCCACAAGCCCCCTACTCAGACCAAGCACAACCCGCCTGCATATTATGAAAATTTCCATCGGAAGCGACCACGCCGGTTTTGAATACAAGGAAGCTATCATCGCCCACCTGAAAAAAGCCGGCCACGAGGTAGTCGACTACGGAACCGAGAGCGCCGACAGCACAGACTACCCACTCTTTATAATCCCCGCCGCAGAGGCTGTGGCCCGCAAGGAAACCGAGCGCGCCATAGTCATTGGAGGTTCAGGAAATGGCGAGGCCATTGCCGCGAACAAGGTCAAAGGCATCCGCTGCGCCCTGTGTTGGAGCCACGAAACCGCCGAACTCGGCCGCCGCCACAACAATACCAACGCCCTCTCCATCGGTCAGCGCATGATCCCCCTCGAGCTCGCCCTCGAGATCGTGGATATCTGGCTTGCGACTCCTTTTGATGGTGGTCGCCATGCCCGACGCATCGCCGAACTCGATTGTTACGAGGCCGGAGGCGGTCACCCGGGAATGCTCGCCGTTTTCGAACGCAAAACGAATCTCTGATGCAAATGCAGGCGTCTGTCGGAATTCCAACAGAAACCACCGACGTCCTGCGCCAATGCATCCGCCGCTCGCAGGACTTCCTCCTTTCAATCCAAAAAGACGAAGGACACTGGATAGGTGAGTTGCTGGTCGATTCGACCCTTTGTTCGGACACCGTCCTCTACATAAACTGGCGGGGCTCTGTGGACGAGGTTCTCCAAGCCAAATGCGCCGACCACATTCGCCGCAGGCAGACCGCTGATGGTGGCTGGAATATTTTCATCGGTGGCCCGAGCGAGATCAACGCGTCGGTCAAAGCCTACTTCGCACTCAAGCTCGCTGGAGACTCGCCAAACGCCCCCTGGATGCGTGAGGCCCGTGCGAATATTCTCCGACTAGGCGGGATTCCGCAGGTCAACACCTACTGTCGCCTCTATCTTGCCCTGCTCGGACAGTTCCCATGGGATTATGTTCCAACTATTCCGCCAGAAATTTTCCTCTTTCCCCGTTGGTTCTTTTTCAACCTGCACGAAATGTCATCGTGGAGCCGGACGATCATCGCCCCGCTGGCGATCCTGAACCATTACAAGCCCACGCGCACGCTTCCTGCATCCCTGCAGTTGCACGAACTCTATCCCGCCGGGATGGAAAATGCGGACTTCTCACTGAAAAAAGACAAACGCTTCTGGGCTTGGCGGAACTTCTTTTTACGCTGCGATGCGCTCCTGAAAATCTACAACCGCATCCCCATCCACCCCCTCCGCAAGCGTGCGTTGAAGCGGGCTGAGGAGTGGATGACCGAGCGCATGGGTGAAGGGAGCGATGGACTTTCAGCAATTTTTCCGTCGATGCTCAACAGCCTTATGGCTCTTCACTCGCTGGGCTACGCGGAGGACCACCCACTCGTTCAAAAGGCCGAATCCGATTTCGCCGGCCTCTTCGTTCACGATCCGGCCGACTTCCGCATTCAACCCTGCCTCTCGCCTGTATGGGATACAGCCATCACCACCGTCGCACTCGGCGAATCCGGTGTTCCAAAAAACCATCCATCTCTGCAAAAAGCCGCTGCATGGCTGGAGTCCCACGAAGTGCGATTCGCCGGCGACTGGACGGCACGCAACCCCGGAGTCGAACCAAGCGGCTGGGCATTCGAGCACGCCAACAAATACTACCCCGACACCGACGATACGATGATGGTACTCATGGCGCTCCGGCACTGTGCAGCACCAAACCCGAAAGCCCGAGAGGAGATTCACAACCGCGCTTTGAAGTGGCTCCTCTCCTTCCAATGCAACGATGGCGGATGGGCGGCCTTTGACAAAAACCTCAACGCCGCCTGGCTCGAGCATGTTCCATTCGCAGACCACAATGCCATTCTCGACCCCACTTGCAGCGACCTCACCGCCCGCGTGCTCGAACTTCTCGGCTACATCGGCCACGATCCGCACTCGCCCGAAGTCCGCAAGGCCATAGCCATGCTGCGCCGCACACAAGAAGCCGATGGCTCATGGTATGGCCGCTGGGGCGTGAATTATATCTACGGCACATGGCAGGCGCTGCGAGGCCTCGCCGCGATCGGCGTCAACATGGACGAGGAATGGATCCGCCGCGCGCTAACTTGGCTCGAAAGCTGCCAGAACGAGGACGGCAGCTGGGGCGAAACCTGCGAAACCTACAATTTCCCTGCTCTCAAAGGCCGCGGAGCGGGAACCCCCAGCCAGACCGCATGGGCACTCATGGGCCTCTGCGCCGGAGGAAATCCCGAGCGCGAATCCATTCAGCGCGGCATCCAGTGGCTCGTCTCAACGCAAAACTCCGACGGTTCCTGGACGGAGGACTACACCACCGGCACTGGCTTTCCCTGCGTATTCTACCTCAAATACGACATGTATAGAAACCACTTCCCCCTGCTCGCATTAGCAACTTATCGGAAGTTGATGGGATAACAATCCGCCCGCGTCTGCAAAATTGGCCAGAGTTTTATCCGCCCATGCCGCTGTTTGAACGCTATCTCGGAATCGACTACTCCGGCGCTGCGACGCCCACTTCCAGCTTGAAGGGGCTACGCATTTATTCAGCCACGCCCATGCGGCAACCCGCCGAGATTTCAACACCACCCGGCACGCGGAAGTATTGGACCCGGAGAGGCATTGCCGAGTGGCTTACTGCCGAACTTCGCGACGGACCGCCGACTCTTGTCGGCATCGACCATGCATTGTCCTTCCCCATCCGCTACTTCGAGCGGCATCGCCTTCCAAGAGACTGGCCGGGATTTCTCGATGATTTTCAACACCACTGGCCCACAGATCGCGACCAGATGACAGTTGAGTCCATCCGGCGCGGACTACACGGTCTCGGATCGGCGCGCACCGGCAATGCACGCTGGCGACGCCTGACAGAGCTCAGGAGTCGTGCGAAATCGGTATTTCACTTCGATGTGCAAGGCAGCGTAGCCAAGTCCACCCACAGCGGGCTGCCCTGGCTACGTCACCTGCGTCAGCAGGTTGGCTCCTACATCCATTTCTGGCCCTTTGATGGATGGATGCCGCCGCCCGGACGCTCTGTTGTGGCTGAAGTTTACCCGGCATTATGGAGCAAGGGCCTTCCCAACGAGAATCGAACCCCGGACCAGCACGATGCCTTCAGCGTGGCGCAATGGATGCGGCAAACGGATGCCGTCGATGCGTTGGGCATATATTTTCGACCGCAGTTGAGTTCCACAGAACGCGAACAAGCCATGTTGGAAGGTTGGATTCTTGGCATCGCTTGAACGCACTTGTCCTTGCCCGAAAGCCAAGTCTGCCGCAAATTCCCCTCCTCCAAAATGCCCAGCGTCCACATTAAAACCTACGGCTGCCAGATGAACGAGCGCGACTCCGAGCAGGTGTCCAAAATGCTCGCCGAGCGCGGATATCAACTCGTTACGGATGAAACAGACGCCGATGTGATTTTGCTCAACACTTGCAGTGTTCGCGATATGGCCGAGCAGAAGGCCATCGGCAAGATGGGCATGTTGCGCAAGCTCCGGCGGATTCGTCCGCATCTCGTCCTCGGTTACCTCGGCTGTATGGCCCAGGCCCGAGGAGAGTCGCTTTTACAGACCTCCCCGCATGTCGATCTTGTGGTGGGCACACAGAAATTCCACCGCGTGGCGGACTATGTGGACGATCTCCTGAAAACCCGCATGCATGCACTGATTGATGACGAGCGCCGGGCGATTGTGGACACCGAGGAGGAGGCAGGATCCCAGAGCACGATCCGAGAGCAAGAGGTCGAGAAGGGCCAAGTCACGGCGTTTGTTTCAATCATGCAAGGCTGCAACATGCACTGCGCGTTTTGCATTGTGCCTCAAACGCGCGGCCAGGAGCGCGGACGCACGATTGAGGAAATAACCAATGAAGTCCGATCCCTCGCGGATCGCGGCGTGAAGGAGGTCACGCTTCTCGGTCAGATCGTGAACCTCTACGGCCGCCATGAATTTCAGAAACGCGACGGCATTTCCCCATTCGTTCAGTTGCTGGAATCCGTCTGTGCGGTGAATGGCATCGAGCGAGTGCGCTTCACCTCCCCCCACCCGATCGGCTACCGCGACGATCTCATCGAAGCGTTTGCGCGGCTGCCCGAGCTCGTCGAGCATGTGCATCTGCCGCTCCAGAGCGGTTCTGATCGCATCCTGAAAATCATGCGTCGAGGCTACACGGCTGAGAAATTCCAAAAACTCGCCGAGCGCATTCGCACGGCGCGGCCCGGCATGGCGATCACGACGGATGTCATTGTTGGCTTCCCCGGTGAGACAGAGGAGGACTATCAACAAACCCGCGCCCTGTGTGATGCCGTCTCGTTCGACAATGCATTCATCTTCCGCTACTCGCCGCGCCAGAACACGCCGGCGGCAACGATGGAAGACCAGATTTCCGAAGAGGTAAAAGAGGCCCGCAACCAGGATCTCCTCCAATTGGTGAACCGCCATGTCGCCGACAAGCTGAACGCCCTCGTCGGAACGCAAACCGAAATCCTCTGCGAAGGCGCCAGCCGCCACAACTCCGAGCGCCTCACCGGCCGCACGCGCACAAACAAAATCGTCGTTTTCGAGGGAGCCCCCCGCCACATCGGGCAGATTTTCCCCGTGAAAATAACACGCGCCAGCGGATCCACGCTCTACGGTGACCCTGCTGTTTTGGATTGACCACAGAGAGCACAGAGGACACGGAGAGGGAAAGTGGGAAACTATCCTGCCTCGGCTCTATTTTTTAAAACCTCCGTGCTCTCTGTGTCCTCTGTGGTGAATCCTCACAGAGGACACAGAGAGCCTTCGGTTAGTTTTTGCGGTTCATCGCAGCGGTGAACCAATCCACTTGCGGCGCGGGTTTGGCAGCGGGTTTGCTTGGGAAGCTGCGTCCGCCTCCACTCCGGTCATCACGCGGACCGCGAGACTGGGCGCCGATTTCGGGATTGGTCTTCAGTGAGAGGCTGATCCTTTTGCGTCCGAGATCGACTTCCATAACTGTGGCCATGACTTTTTGTCCCACCTTCAAGACATCCGAGGGGTTTTTTACAAACTGGTCGCTGAGTTGGCTGATGTGTGCGAGGCCGTCCTGGTGCACTCCCAGATCGATGAAGGCGCCAAATGCGGCGACATTGGTCACAATGCCGGGGAGCTTCATCCCAGGCTTGAGATCTTCAATTTTCATTGCCTCGTCGGAGAAAGCGAAAACCTCGAACTGCTTGCGCGGGTCGCGTCCGGGTTTGGCGAGTTCTTTGAGGATGTCTTGCAGAGTGGGAAGACCGACCTCGGGTGTGATGTATTTCTCCAATCTGATGGCAGCGCGCCGGGCGGGGTTCTGCATCAACTCGGAGACGGAGCAGCCGATATCCGCGGCCATGCTGTCCACGAGGGCGTAGCGCTCGGGATGCACGGAACTGGCGTCGAGTGGATGCCGTCCATTGCGGATGCGGAGAAAGCCGGCTGCCTGTTCGAAGGCTTTTGGTCCGAGGCCCGGGACCTTCAGGAGATCTTCACGGGATTGGAAGGCGCCGTTTTCGTTGCGGAACTGGACGAGATTCACAGCGGTGCGCGAATTCAAACCAGAGACATACCCGAGCAGATTCGCACTGGCGGTGTTGAGTTCCACGCCGACATGGTTCACGCAGGAAACGACAGTGTCATCGAGCGATCGCTTGAGAGCGCTTTGATCGACATCGTGCTGGTATTGGCCGACGCCGATGGACTTCGGGTCGATTTTGACCAATTCAGCGAGCGGGTCCATGAGGCGGCGACCGATAGAAATGGCTCCACGCACGGTGAGGTCGAGCGTGGGAAATTCCTCGCGGGCGACCTCCGAAGCCGAGTAAATCGAGGCGCCGGACTCGCTCACGACGACAATCACGGTGGATGCCGGCAGACCGAGCGCGCGGATGAAGGTCTCGGTCTCTCGAGAAGCTGTGCCGTTGCCGATGGCGACGGCCTCGATTTTATAGCGGTTCACGAGGGACTTGATCACCTCAGCTGCCTCGGTGCGGTCGCGGACACCTTTTTCGGGATACACCACCTCGTGAGTTAGAAGTTTGCCTTGCGCATCGAGCACGGCAAGTTTGCAACCGGTGCGGAAGCCGGGATCGACGGCGAGAACAATCTTCTGACCGAGCGGTGAGGCCAAAAGAAGCTCGCGAAGATTTTCGGCAAAAACGCGGATTGCCTCCTCGTCGGCTTTCTTTTTGTAGAAAAGCCGGGCCTCACCCTCCATGGCAAAGCCGAGAAGGCGTTTGAAGCAATCCTGCGCCGCAAGGCGAACCTGAGCGGCTGAGGGATAGGCTCCCTTCACAAAGAGATAATCGAGTGCGGCGAGTGCCTCCTCCTCGGGCGGATTGATGCGAGAGAAAAGCATGCCCTCGGTTTCACCACGGCGGATTGCCAGGAAGCGGTGTGATGGGCACTGGGCGACGGGTTCGCTCCAGTCGAAGTAGTCCTTGAACTTGGCGGCCTCGGTTTCCTTGTCGAAGACGACCTTGGATTTCAAAACGCCCTTGTTGAGATAAATTTCGCGCAGCGCGGAGCGGGCCTCGGCGGAGTCGTTGATGCGCTCGGCCATGATATCCCTCGCCCCGGCCAGAGCGGCTGCGGCATCGGGCACTTCTTTTTCAGCGGAGACAAAAGGCACCGCTTCAGCCTCGGGGTCGGTATCAGTGCGCTGCTCCCAGAGCAAATCGGCAAGCGGCTCGAGCCCGCGTTCCTTGGCGATGGTGGCACGAGTGCGTTTCTTCGGACGGAAAGGCAGGTAGAGATCCTCGAGGGTGGAGAGATTCGCTGCGGCGTCGATTTTGACTTTCAGATCTTCGGTGAGGAGCTTGCGCTCTTCGAGGGATGAGAGAATCGACTCGCGGCGCTTGTCGAGTTCCTCCAACTCCTGCATGCGGTCGCGAATTTTTGTAATGTGGACCTCATCAAGCTCACCGGTGCGCTCCTTACGGTAGCGGGCGATGAAGGGAACCGTGGCACCTTCTTCAAGAAGAACAGCGGTGGCAGCGACTTGACGGGCTTGCAGGGAAAGCTCCTGCACGATTTGGACGAGATGTTTTTCGATCATGAATTGGGGAAGGTGGATGAGGCCTGGATCAAGCGGCCAAAACAGACTGTCCTGCTGGCGAGAGGGTGCGAAGTCTCGCTACCACGGCAGGAATGATTTCGCACGCCCGATCAATATCCGAAGCCGTGCTGAAACGCCCAACGGAGAAGCGCAGGCTCGAGCGGGCGCGGTCGTTTGAGATACCCATGGCTTTGAGGACATGCGAGGGATTCACCGATCCGCTGGTGCAAGCGGAGCCGGCAGAGCAGCAAAGCCCCTTCTCATCGAGGAGAATCAAGGCCCCTTCGCTCTCGACGCCATCAAACGAGATATTCGTCGTATTGGGCAGGCGGCGCACGGTGTCACCATTCACGAATGCTCCCGCGATCAAGGCCAGCAGGCTGGACTCCAAGCGATCGCGGAGTGTGGAGTCCACACCCTGCGCGAGATGCAAAGCCGCCAACTCTGCGGCCTTCCCGAAGCCGACGATCGAGGCGACATTCTGCGTCCCGCCTCGTCGCCCCTCCTCCTGACTGCCACGCAGCAGCGGAGTGAATTTGACGCGACGGCTCACATACAAGGCGCCCACACCTTTCGGCGCATAAATTTTGTGCCCTGAAAAACTCACGAACTGCGCACCCATGCCTTCCAGAACGAGAGGCAGCTTCCCGAATGCCTGAACGGCATCGATATGGAGAAGGGTTTTCTTTTTTTGGGTGAGCGCCGCGATTTCCTCCACTGGGAAAAGCACACCGGTCTCGTTGTTCGCCCAAAGGAGCGAAACAATGGCCGTATCCGGGCGAATCGAAGCCTCCAACTCCGCCATGTCGAGGTGGCCGTCGGCATTGACCTGCAGCCAAGTGATCTCATAACCGCGCCGGGCGAGGTATTCGCAGAGCTTAATCGTCGCGCTGTGCTCGACTGTGCTGGTGACGATATGGCGTTTGTCGGGATCAAGTGCCAGTGCCGACTGGATGGCAGTATTGATCGACTCCGTGCCGCAGCTTGTAAAAAGAATTTCGCCACCCTGGCAGCCCGCGAGCGCCGAGACGCGATTCCTCGCCTCGGCGAGAGCCGCTGCCGCTTCACGACCGAGACGGTAGGCGCTGGAGGGATTCCCATAGCCGCCGCGAAGCCAGGGTTCCATGGCATCGAAAACCTCGGGAGCCACCTGCGTCGTGGCATTGTTATCAAGATAGATCACTGGACTCATGTTCGATGATTTTGAAGTATCTTTTACGGTCCGTTATTGCAACCCATGCGTAAACTGAATCGTGTCATCATTCCCGAGATTCTGGATTCCCTGAACCCGGCAGATCCCCGAGCAATTCGGAGCCGCAGGGATCTGCGGTGGATCGACCTTTACCTCGGCAACTCGCGATGGATCGTGCGACAACTTAAAACACAAACCCCTCCCCCAGCCCGGATCATTGAAATCGGCGCCGGCGAGGGCGACCTGTGCCGCAAAGTCCAAATCTCGCTCCCCTCCTCCACCGTGACCGGACTCGACCTGATCCAACGCTCCGCCAACCTGCCGCTCAGCATCCAGTGGATCGGTGGGGATTTTTTTCATACCCTGCCAAATATTGGCGCCGATGCCTGCGTGGGCAGCCTCGTCCTGCACCATTTTTCCGACAAGGCGCTACGGGATCTCGGTTCCCGCTTGCAATCATTCCGCAGCCTCACCTTTTGCGAGCCCCTCCGCTCCCACCTGCCGCTTTTCCTCTCCAAACTATCCTGCCCATTCCTAAGCGAAGTGACCCGCCACGACATGCCCACAAGCATCCACGCTGGCTTCAGCCCAGGCGAACTCCCGTCCCAACTCGGCCTAGATTCGAAAAAATGGATCGTCAGGGAATCATCCCACTGGCGCGGAGCGTTGAGACTGGTAGCCTCGCGCCGTTGAAAAACCCAATCACCATCGCGGGAGGCGGTCTTGCCGGTCTGTCACTGGGCATCGCCCTGCAATCCCGTGGAGTGGCGGTGACTCTGCACGAGGCATCCGCCTACCCGAGGCACCGCGTGTGTGGAGAATTCATCAGCGGCGTGAGTCGCGAAACGCTGGCTGTTCTTAGAATCGCCGATTGTATGGACGATGCGACTTGCTTGCAAAGCGCCTCCTGGAGCGACTCGGCGGGACGACTCGCGGAAATGCAGGCACCCGGTCGCGGGATTTCGCGTTGGAAACTCGACGATCACCTGCAGCGCCAGTTCCTCTCGCTCGGCGGCACACTCGTCACCAACTCCCGCATCGCATCGAATTCAGGCGTCATCTGGGCGGCCGGTAGGCCTCGGAAGCCATCGCCATGGTTGGGCCTGAAATGCCACGCGCGCAACCTCCCGCTCACGCATGATCTGGAAATGTTCACCTCGCCCGGCGGCTATATCGGCCTCGCAAAAATCGAAAACGGAATGGTGAATATCTGCGGACTCTTCAAGGCCCGCCCTGCTCGTGGAGCCAAGGGATGTGCCCTGCTTCTCACCATGCTTCGCGAATCTTCGCTTCATGCGCTCGCAGACCGTTTGGAGGCGGCCGAATTAGATGAATCAAGCTTCTGCGGTGTCGCTGGATTTCAAACCGGTGTGCAGGCAGGACCCGCCTTCAGCATCGGCGATGCGGCCAGCATGATCCCACCTTTTACAGGAAACGGGATGAGCATGGCGTTTGAGTCCGCCGAGTGCGCGCTACAACCGGCGCTGGACTACGCCGCCGGCCGCAAATCGTGGCTGGAAGCAGCGGAGGCCTCCACCGCCAGCCAGGCCTCCCGTTTCAAACGACGCCTGACGACCGCCACCATCCTGCACCATCTCTTAATGAATCGGGCAGCGCTGCGAATAACCCGATCCCTTGCCCGCAGGAAAATGATGCCTTTTCAAACCCTTCTCCACCTCGTTCGCTGATGTATCTCCAATCCCTCGCCACAGCATTTCCTCCGCACTCCTTCACACAGGCCGAGTGCTTTGAAACCCTCAAGAACTCAGTCGCGATGGATGGCCTACGCATCCGCTCCAGAGAGCTTCTCCAAAAAGTTCTGACTGGAAATTCCGGCATCGAAACGCGGCGGTTTTGCGATCCGGATTTACAGAAGACCTTCGGCTTCAATGCCGGGGAATTGCATCGGCACTTTGAAGAACACGCGCCACGACTTGCTTCGGAGGCGCTTCTCAAAGCCTGCGATCTCGCCTCGCTCAAGCCCTCTGGCATCGATGCGCTGTTGGTATGCACCTGCACGGGCTATCTTTGCCCTGGCTTGAGCAGCTACATTTCAGAGCGTCTGGGAATCCGCCCGAATGCCTTTCTCCAAGACCTGCTCGGCCTCGGCTGCGGTGCGGCCCTGCCGCTTCTTGAAACCGCGCGCGGTCTCCTCGCTGCGAATCCCCAAGCCATCGTAGCCACAGTAGCCGTTGAAATTTCCTCCGCTGCTTTTTACCTGAATGATGAGCCCGGCGTGCTCATCAGCCTTTGCCTCTTTGGCGACGGAGCCGCCGCTGCCATCTGGAAAGGCGAAAACCAAGGCGGGCAATTGCGTTTCCATAACTTCCGGACCATCCACAAACCCGAACATAGGGAAAAAATCCGCTTCGTGAATGCCAGTGGCCGCCTGAAAAACCAGCTCCACCGCGATATCCCCGCTCTTGCAGCTGAAGCGGTCGCCGAGCTTTTTGATATGCGATCGCGCACGCCGGATCAGCTCATCGCGCACACGGGTGGACGCGATGTCATCGAAGCCATCGAGTGCGCGATTCCCACTCACAAGCTGGACGCAACGCGCGAAGTCCTGCGCCAATACGGCAACATCAGCAGCCCAAGCGTCCTTGCGGCGCTGGAGCATTCCCTAAAAAACTCACCCGAAATAGCAAGCCTCTGGATCACTGCCTTCGGCGCAGGCTTCGCAGCCCACTGCGGTGAGCTCACGCGTTGAATTTGCATTTATTTCTCTATAAAAAAACATCTAGAAACCAAAGCTCATCCACCTGATATTAAAAAGGTAATGAGATTGGCTGCCTCGCATGGATTCGAACCATGACAAACAGATCCAGAATCTGCAGTGCTACCGTTACACCACGAGGCAATCGCGGGAGAGTGAATATCGATTTTCCCCGGGGCTTTGGCAAAGTTTTTTTCGGATTTTTTGAAAACCCAGCGGCGCTCAAGCCTTGAGGACGACGCGGTATCTTGGGCTGCCGTGTTCGAGGCGATCGATGGCGGCGTTGACATCTGAGAGTGCGAATTCCTCAACGAGTGGTGCGATCTGATGGCGCGCACAGAATTCGAGCATGCGGGCGGTGGTCGCAGGACTGCCGAGCGGGGAACCCGAGAACGAGCGCTGGCCCATAATGAGCGGGAAGGCTGCCAGCGCGACAGGCTCGGGAATGGCGCCAACCGTGTGGAGGCGGCCTTTGGGAGCGAGCGCGGAGATGTAGCCCATCCAATCGAGCGGGACGGCGACTGTGCTGATGATGAAATCGAAGCGATTGGCTTCGGATTTCATGGCCTCCGCGTCGCGGGAGTTCACAACGCGGTGGGCCCCGAGCTTTTTGAGTTCCTCGGTTTTATCGATGGAAGAAGTGAAGGCGGTGACTTCACAGCCCCATTTATTGAGAAATTGCACTGCGAGGTGACCGAGACCTCCGATGCCAATGACTCCAACGCGATCTGTGGGCCGGACTCCGAATTCAACGATGGGGCTGAAGACTGTAATGCCTCCGCAGAAGAGCGGACCGGCGCTGACTGAGGAAAGGGCTTCGGGAAGTTTTGTCGCCCAGACCCAATGGGAGCGGACGAGATCGGCGAAGCCACCGTGGCGCCCGACGATAGTCCCCTCGCCTGTGGCGCAGAGGTTGTGGTCACCGCCAATGCAGTGAGGACAGGTCATGCAGCTTTCGGAAAACCATCCGAGACCGACGCGGTCGCCGGGGACAAGATTTTTAACCATCGAACCAACGGCCTCAACGCGGCCAACGACTTCGTGTCCGGGAACGAGCGGATAGGAGGAAAAGCCCCACTCGTTGCGGAGCATGCTGAGATCCGAGTGGCAGATGCCGCAGTATTCGACGCGGATGTCGACATGCTCGGGCCCGATGAGGGGGAGTTCGTAGGTGAAAGGTTCGAGCGGTGATGCGGGGGATTGCGCGGCGTAGGCGTGGACAGTGGACATGGCGGGATTTGTGAGTATGGGTTTATCGGATGATGCCGCGCTGGCTCGACTCTACGAAGGCCAGGAGGCGGGCGATGACATCAGGCCCAGAAAACTCGGAAGCAATTTTTTCGCAGGCTTGTTTCACATTGAGATTCGAGCGGTAGAGCAAGCGGTAGGCTTCGCGGAGTGTGCGGGTGTCCTCGGCGACAAATCCACGGCGCTCGAGGCCGACTTGATTGATGCCACGGACCTCGGCGGGGTTGCCATCAGCAATCATGTAGGGAGGGACGTCTTGAACGATTTTTGTGCAGCCTCCGACGATCGAATGCTGTCCCAGGCGGCAGAATTGATGAACTCCGGAGAGCCCACCGATGATGACATGGTCCTCTACTGTGACATGCCCGGCGATAGTGCCGTTATTCGAAAAAATGACATGGTCGCCGACGGTACAATCGTGCGCGATGTGGGAGTAGGCGAGAAAGTTTCCGTAATGACCGACGATGGTCTTGGTTCCTGGAAGGGTGCCGCGGTTGACCGTGCAAAATTCGCGGAACGAGTTGTTGTTTCCGATTTCCAGATAGGTCGGCTCGGAGGTGTATTTCAAATCCTGAGAGCGCTGACCGATCGAGCAGTAGGGATAAAAAACGTTCCCCTCCCCGATGCGTGTGGGACCGGCTATGGAGACATGGCCAATGAGGCACGTTCCACATCCAATCTCGACCTGCGGGCCAATGTGGCAGAATGGCCCGACCTCAACATCGGGGTGTAGAATCGCAGAGGGGTCGATGACCGAGCTGGGATGGATTTTTGTCATTTATCGATAAGGCCAAAGAGCAGGATTCCTTCGGAGACGACCTCCCCATTGACCAAGCAACGGCAAGCGGCCTTGCCGAGGCGTTTTTTTGCACTGGTGAGTTCGCACTCGATGAAAAGTGTGTCGCCGGGCATGACGGGTTTGCGGAATTTGACTTCATCGGCACTCATGAAGTAGCCGATTTTCCCCTCATTCTCGGTGCGGCGCATCATGATGATGCTGGCAACCTGGGCCATGGCTTCGAGTTGCAGAACGCCTGGCATGACGGGGTGGTTGGGAAAGTGTCCTTGGAAATAGGGTTCGTTGATGGTGACAGCTTTCACGCCGGTTGCCTTGAGTTCGCCATCAAAGTCCACGATGCGATCCACCATGAGGAAAGGATAGCGGTGAGGGAGAATCTGCATGACCGCATTGATGTCGAGGGCACCAGGCGAGGCGGCAACGGGTTTGGCCGCGGCTGGCGCGACGGCATTGAAGCGCTCAGCGAGAAGTTTGGCAGCCTCGGTATTGATGCCGTGGCCGGGTTTTACGGCAACAACATGGCCTCGAATGAAACGACCTGAGAGCGCGAGATCTCCAACGATATCAAGAATCTTGTGGCGAACGAACTCGTCCGGAAAGCGAAGCGGCTCTTTGCTGAGGACGCTCTCACCCCTGGCAACAATGGCATTTTCAAGGCTCCCGCCTTTGATGAGGCCTTTATCCATGAGGGGCTTCACATCCTCGTAGAAGACGAAGGTGCGGGCGGGAGCGATTTCTTTTTCGTAAATCTCAGGGGTGATTTCCGTGGAAAGAAATTGGGTAAAACGCCCCTCGGGGCCGATCTGCGTGCAGGAGACACGGAATTTCGTATCCGGGAGAATGACGAGGATCGAGCCGTTGGACTCGATGGTGACCGGTTCGCGGATGTCAATGTAGCGGCGAGGCGCATCCTGCTCGATGATTCCGGCTTTGTTGATCAGAGCGATGTATTCGGATGCGCTGCCATCGCCGATTGGGGGCTCGTTGGCATCCATCTGGATGAGTGCATTGTCGACACCCATTCCGGTCAAAGCCGAGAGAACATGCTCCACTGTGTGGATTTTGACCATGCCTTGGACAAGTGTGGTCGCACGCTCCACGGTCTTCACATATGCGGCGGCGGCATCGACAATCGGCTCATCAGGCAAATCGATGCGCTGAAATTTGAAGCCGTGGCCGACTGGTGCGGGCAAAATCGTGAGAGTGACATTTTCGCCTGTATGCAGGGCGCTGCCAGTGAGGCTGGCAGATGAGGCAAGTGTGCGTTGTTTTTCCAAGGTGCGAATGGGATTTTAAGGATTGATGCGGGTGGATCGGAAAAGAGGAGGAATGCAGAATTGCAGGGTCTCAGAATGCAGAGCCAGAGTCACTTTTGGAGAGTATTTTTCCATCGAGCATTTGTATACGAACTGGCGCCAATGCGGCAACTGAGTCGCTATGAGTGACAATAATCAAGGTGGCAATTTTTTGGGAAGCAATCTTTGAAAATGTCTCGCAAACCATGGCGGCATTGGCGGAGTCAAGATTACCCGTCGGCTCATCAGCCAATAGGAGTGCCGGGTGGCCAACTAAGGCCCTCGCCGTGGCAGTTCGCTGCATCTCACCGCCACTGAGCTGATGAGGAAAATGGGCGGCACGGTGTGATAAACCGACGAGTTCGAGCATTTCTGATACCCTTGTGGTCGCGAGTGAGGCCGACTCGCCGCGCAAGAGCAATGGCAGTTCCACATTTTCCCGAACTGTCATGGCAGGAAGGAGGTTGAAAAACTGAAAGACAATACCAAGCGTGTTGCGACGGTAGCGGGTGAGCTCGGCCTCACCTGCATTATGTAAGGGAATGCCAGCAACACGAATCTCACCCGATGTCGGGTGGTCAAGCCCGCCAAGGAGATTGAGCAGCGTGCTCTTGCCACACCCGCTGGGGCCGGTGATCGTTGCAAAAGCACCAGAATCGAGATCAAGCGAGACGCCATCCAATGCACGAACCTCTCCGATCCCGGAGGAATAAATGCGCGTGACGTTTTGCAGTGAGACCATGGACCAGTCATACTCGACATCTGATGCTCGAGGATCAAGAAGAGTTCCGGATTATCGGGGAGACTCCCGACCTTTTGTTGGTGGACAAGCCAGCAGGCCTCCTCGTGCACCCCAGCAAGCCCGATGGAACACGCACTCTTTGGGACGGCTTGAGAGAGCTTCTTTGCTATGAAATCACAAATTCGGGACAAGTCTCGTTGATCAACCGTCTCGACCGCGAGACAAGTGGATTGGTATTGGTCGCAAAACACGCCGCAGCAGCGCGACGAGCGGCCATCGCGATGCAAGAAGGAAAGATAAAAAAGACGTATCTGACCATCCTATGCGGGCACCCAAGCGAGGAATTTTTTTCCATTGATGCGCCAATCATCAGACAAGGGGAAGTTGAGCCAACAAAGATTCATCTCAAGCGGATGGTCCACCCTGCAGGAGCCCACGCTAAAACGCATTTTCGAGTATTGAAAAAGATCGAAAACACGGCGGGGCGTTTTTCAATGGTCGAGGCGCAACCTGTTACCGGGCGCACCCACCAGATTCGAGTTCATGCCTCCTATGCCGGTCACCCCGTGGTGGGAGACAAAATCTATGGGCCTTCAGAGGATTGCTATCTTGAGTTTATCCAAAACGGCTGGACCCTCACTCTGGAGAAACGGCTGTTTTTGAAACGGCATGCTTTGCATTCCGCCGGCCTGAAAATCGAATGGAATGGCGTGCCGATGGAATGGAAAACAGATTGGCCGAAAGATTTGAAAATTTTTGCGGGAAATGTTGACAATGTTTCAGAAGAATTTTTATTTTGTCTCATATGAGAAGAGCGCTTTACAGCCCACGAATCATCGAACGATTCCTACCAAAAAACGACAACGTTTTGAATGAGGAGATGCCATCTAGCCCAATTGTAGAGCAGCTAAGGCATGGATTTCTTTATGATGAATTCGAGGTGCTCAGACGTTGGCTTGATGTGAGTGAGGAGCAATTAGCAAATTGGCTCGATGTTTCAAGAGCAACACTCCATCGTCGCAAAAAGACAGGTCATTTTGATAAGAACGAAAGCGATCGTATCGCTCGGCTTGCGAGGGTTTTTGGAAAAGCTTTTGAACTTTTTGGATCAGAAGATGCCGCACGCGAGTGGCTGAAGTCTCCGGCGCACGCGATGAGCGGCGAGACGCCCATCGCTTTTTGTGACACGGAGGTCGGAGCCAGAATGGTAGAGGACCTCATTGGCCAGATCGATCACGGAGTCTTCGCCTGAGGGTTTCTTATGCTTCGAGCCTATCGCATTGTGAACCACAAATGGCGCACCTCCGCTCTCGATGGTGAAGGAGCGCGTTTGCATGGAGGGCGGTGGAATCATCCCGGTCATCCCTGTGTCTATCTTGCCGGTTCCCGCGCACTTGCCGCCTTGGAATTACTCGTCCATCTCACCCCAAAAACAAAGTGTGTGCGGTTTAGTTTTCTGGAACTGAATTTGGGCTCTTTATCAATTGAAAAAATTGCAACACTACCACGCGGGTGGGATGAGACTCTGCCATCCGGTGCAACCCGCGAGGCCGGGACTGAATGGCTACGCTCCAAACGTTCCGCTATTTTGCAGGTGCCATCGGTTTTGATACAAGAGGAACCGAACTACCTTCTGAATCCGAGCCATCCGGAGTGTGAAAATGTGTTCCCCATTGCAGCGCGAGACTTCTTTTTCGACCCCCGATTGAAGCAACACCTTGGGAGCGCCTATCTCTGAACGCCCGAACAAGCCCTTGCGGAGAGGAGCAACCCCTCCGCTTTGTGCCAGGTTTCCTCCCATTCCTTCTCCCCTATGGAATCCGCCACGATACCGGCTCCCACATGGAAATGAGAGCGCGTCGGTTCAAAAACAGCAGTCCTGATAGCAATTGAAAAACGACTCTCGCCATTGTAACCAAAGTAGCCGATTGCTCCCGTGTAGATGCCGCGTGGATGGCCTTCGATCGCCCGAATGATCTCCATGGCGCGTTTCTTTGGAGCACCCGAAATCGACCCTCCCGGGAAACACTCGCGCAATGCCGCAACATGGCTCACATCGGATCGCAATTCTCCTGAAATGGTAGAGACCAGATGAAAAACCTGCTCGTAACTTTCAAGGCGGAGCAACTCCGGCACCTGGACTGTACCGTAGCGGCAAACGCGGCCCAGATCATTGCGCTCAAGGTCGGTAATCATGACCAACTCCGCGATTTCCTTTGAGGATGTCAGTAACTCCTGCGAACGTAATCTATCCCCCGCCCGATCGGGATTGCGAGGCCGCGTGCCCTTAATCGGCCTGGTTTGAATGTGCCTACCCGACATATTCAAAAAACTCTCCGGCGAAGCTGAGGCGATTTGTAAATCTCCGCAGTCCAAAAACGCCGCATGTGGAGCGGGAGAATGTTTTCTCAGCATCTCATAAAAAGCCCATGGGTCAGCCCCTCCGGCAGCAACGAAGGGGTGACTCAGACAGACTTGATAAATGTCGCCAGCAGCAATGAACTCCTGCGCAGAATCGACCATCCCTAAAAACTCATCCCTGCCAAGCAGCGGCTTGAAATCAAGATTCGCAGAGACCGAAGGATTCGAATGCCACACAAATTTTTTCGGGCGGAGGATCCACTCCCCAGCATCATGCGAATAAACATGAAGCCGATCATAAAATGAAAAATAAAAGTCTCCATCGTATCCAATCCAACCGATTGCAGCTCCATCGGGAATTCCAGAGACCCCATTGTTTCGACGGCGACCCTCCAACTCCTGTTCAAGCATCTCCCAATCCCGACCACGCAACACAAGATCCGGCTTGCAGGCCAGGACTGAAACAGAGCCATCGCCGGGGAGGGCGGAATCCAAAAAAACAAAGCCCGGCTCGTGCTTCATAGCTCGTGCGGCTTCCACAGGCCCCTCGGCTGGGTAACGCGTCTTTGGATTCATGCTCTTGCCAAGTCAGCCCAAAATTGCTGTGATTTCAAGTCTGCCGACCGCGCCATGCTTCTCAAGCGATTCATCACTTCCCTTTTTATTGCCTCCACGCTCACCTGCCTAGCCATGGCCCAAGATGCCTCGACGGTGGAGGCTCAAGCAATCCCCGCCCCGCAGGCCACTCCAAGCGATCAGGATTTTATCAACCTTCCGAACGACTCAGCGGTTCCAGCTACGGACATCATTTCGGAGACACAGATTTCCTTAACAGGAGACGCCTTGCCTGCAACAGAGTCTGACAAGGATTATGTGGATCCGAACCAGCTCATGCCCACGGACGGCGCACCTGCTCCCATAGATCCACGCACGCTCGCAGCATCCGGTGAAGAGCAGGAGCGTAAGGTCAAAATCCGTTACCAACAGGTCAGAGCAAAAGCCGAGCAGGATTCCGACGTTTCAAGCCTTCTCGCAAAAGCCAAAGCCGCGAACACATTCGAAGGCGAGCGCGCGGCTTATCGTAAATACTACGAATTACTCTTCAAAAAAATGAGGACGTTAGACAGTTCTCTTTCTAAAAAATGTGACCTCATGGAAAAGGCCTATCTCGCACGACTCGCGCAAACGCGTGTGGAGCCTACAATCCCCCTCGAACCTCCCCCGAAACCAGAACCTCTTGCCCACCAACCTTGAGTCCATCACATCTCACACCGAAGCTAAAACCTGACATCCCATGACTCTTTCCAGCAATCCGGAAATGAAAATCTTCACAGGCAACGCTAATCCGGCGCTGGCTAGGGATATCTGCACTTACCTCGGAGTTCCGCTTGGCAATGCCACAGTAACTTCCTTCCCCGATGGTGAGACGTTTGTAAAAATAAACGACAATATCCGAGGCCGGGATGTTTTTATCATTCAGCCCACATGCCCGCCGACAAACCAGAACCTGATGGAGCTTCTCATCATGGTTGATGCAGCGCGGCGTGCCAGTGCCGCCCGCATCACAGCAGTCCTGCCATTCTTTGGCTACGCCCGCCAGGACCGCAAAGACCAGCCACGCGTGCCCATTACCGCAAAACTCGTTGCCAATCTCCTTGTAGCCGCAGGCGTAAACAGGGTGCTGGCGATGGATCTCCACGCACAACAATTGCAGGGCTTTTTTGACATACCAGTGGACCACCTGCATGCCATGCCTGTGATGGTCGAGCACATACGCTCCATGGGCATCGAAAATCTCATCGTGGTCTCGCCAGATGTCGGCGGAGTGAAAATGGCATCAGCATATGCATCCGCTCTCGGCACCCGTATAGCCATTGTTGTCAAGCAACGCAAAAGCGCTACAGAGACCGAAGCCTCGCACATCATCGGTGAGGTAGCCGGAAAAAATATTCTCATCGTCGACGACCTTACCGAAACCGCCGGCACAATCACCAGCGCTGCAAGGATTCTTAAGAAACACGGAGCCCTCGATATTTATGCTGGCATTTCCCACACCATACTGACAGATTTGGCAGTCGAGCGTTTGAGGGACTCCGATTTGAAGGAGTTGATATCTACGAACAGCGTTCCAGCTCGTCTCACGACCGGCAGCAGAGTCACAGCACTCTCAGTTGCCGAGCTTCTCGGTGAGGGGATCAGGCGCATTCACGACGACGAGTCCGTAAGTTCGCTCTTTGAAGTAAAACAAACCAAGTAAACCAAACATATGGCCAAGCAAGTTAAACTCACCGCCCGTCCACGCTCCGAAAGCGGCCGAAATGCCGTCAAGAGCATTCGCGTCCGTGGATCCGTACCAGCCGTTATCTACGGACACCACACGACGCCTGCAAATCTCGAAGTCTCACACCGCGAACTGGAAATTTTGCTCTCCCACGCCGTTGGAGAAAATATCCTTGTTGATCTGGAAATCCAAGACGGATCGAATAAATCAAACCAGCTCTCTCTCATTCAGGAAGTGCAGCGCCACACGCTTCGCCATCAAATTTTGCATGTCGATTTTCAAGCAGTGTCCATGACAGAAAAAATCTCTGCGGACATCACAATCGAACCTTACGGAGAAGCGGACGGCGTGAAAAACTATGGAGGTCTTCTTGAGCAAAGCATGCGCTCGATTGCCATTAAATGCCTCCCGCAAGATCTTCCAGAGATCATCAAAGTCGATGTCAGCGCCCTCAAAGTCGGCGACTCCATCCATGTCCGTGATCTCCCGCTTCCAAAAGGCGTGGACGCCGACGTCGATGCAGACCTTACAGTCTTTATCGTTGCAGAGCCTACAGTTGCCTCTGAAACGACTGCCGCAACCGCTGCATCCGCTCCGGAAGTCCTAAAGGAGAAGAAAGCCGAAGCATCCTCAGACAAAAAGTAATTTCCGCCGAAGTGGAATCAACCGCTGTATATCGGCTCGTAGCCTGTCTCGGAAATCCGGGCACTCAATACCAAAACACACGCCACAACGTTGGGTTCATGGTAGGTGACGAGCTGGCTCGGCGGGGAGCCACCACGTTCTCATTCGACCAGAAGTGGAATTCCCAAACTGCACACACTGGCGGACGCACTCTTATGAAGCCACAAACCTTCATGAACCTGAGCGGCGAAGCAGTAGGCGAATTTTCACGATATTATAAAATTACGGCTGTTGAAATCATGGTAATCCTTGATGACACCTCTCTGCCACTTGGCATGCTGAGGCTTCGCAAGTCGGGCAGCGCTGGCGGTCATAATGGACTGGAATCCGTTCTTGTTCATATGGGAACAGAAGCTGTACCCCGAATCCGCGTTGGAATCGGAAAACCTCAAAGCACTCTCCATAATCATGTACTAGGCGGATTCCGCCAAGAGGAACTCGCTCTGCTTCAGAAATCTGTAAGCAGGGCGTCGGACGCTTTTGAATACGCCAATGCCCATGGCATCGAAGCTGCAATGAATCAATTCAACCAAAAAAACCAAGAACAATGAACAGATACGAAGCACTCCTCGCAATCAATACGCGAGGCAAAGAAGAAACCATCAAAGAAACCATCGAGCGCCTTGAAAACACGCTCAAAACAGAGGGAGCCGCCATCGAGCAAGTTCAGCGCCTCGAAAAACGCGAACTCTCATATGAAACAGACCATCACAAAAGTGCCTACTTCGTGAATGTCGTGTTTGAAGCCGCCCCGACCACTATCGACAAACTGCGCTCCAAGCTCAAACTCGATAACGACATTCTCCTCCAGAACTACCTTAAACTCCCTACTAAAAAAGCTTCGGCTCCTGCCGCAGCCTGACCCCATAAGGAAGCCATGGCCAACGTCAACAAAGTCATCCTCATCGGAAACGTCACACGCGACCCCGAAGTCAAGTTTACCTCGAAAGGCAGCGCCGTTACGGACATTGGCCTAGCCATCAACCGCAATTACACCCTAGACAACGGTGAGAAACGCGAGGAGACGACATTTG
>JBIJCR010000060.1:0-13649 GCA_044344595.1 Terrimicrobiaceae bacterium | reverse complement strand
CCAACCGCGCTGGTATGGCACTTCGGACGATGTGATCGCCTTCGGCCTTACCTGCGCGAAAACAAAAGACTACGCAAACAAGCTCCCGCTGGTATTGCAAGAGGGGATCTGGTTGCTCGCTGATCAACAGGAGTCGCTTTTCAAAAGCGAGAAAGTATGGATGCTTATTCAGCCGATCTTCGAGGAATACCTCAAGCAATTCCCGAACAGTGTGCGCATCCGCACCCGCTACCTGCAGTGGGCGATTCATGGAGAATATTGGGATATCGCACGAGCACAACGTGATATATTGGCTGGAAATTGGGATCGAAACAATCTTAGCAAGGTCAAATACACCGAACTCGTCTCAAAAATTCCGCTGAAAAACTTATAGGGAAAAAAGTCCCGCACATTTACACATTCAACCAGCCAGCGGTTTTATGCCGGGAGCGCGCGGGATTTTGTGTATGACGCCGGGTCGCGGCTGACGAGGGAAACCAACGCGCTGGGGGCGTTTGACTACACCTATGTGGGCGGGACGCGGCGCTTGGCCGGGATGGCGGGGCCGAACGGGCTTGCGGCGCCGTTTTCGAATTTGCCGAATGGGCAGGATCGGCGGTTGGCGGGGATCGCGCACACGGGGCCGCGCGGCACGGATGCTGGATGCGACGACCTTCACGGCGGATGCCGAGGTGGTGCCTGGCGTGTACACGAGCCCAGTGGTGGCGACCGACGGGAATGGCAACCGCCGGACGAACCATTACCAAGTGACAGTGCCGGGCGGAGCGAGATTGAGTCCGCGATGAGGTTTGACAGGCGTTCCTCTTCATCGAGCGGGTTCTCGACTCCTATGACCTTCCGGTCATCGCCCACCCCGAGGATCAAATGACCACCGGCAGAATTGGCAAATGCCAGGTTCTTCACGGAATTTTGTGGTTGGGGAGGAAGGGTTGAGTGTCTTGGATTTTTCAAGCGACCGACCGGTTCCAAGTGGCGAAGGACTCTCGCTCTGGCAGAGGCCTATAAGTCAGGTTTTGCGGACTTGGGATTTCACCTCGCCATCGTGGAATCGCGTGGTGAGTTCTTTGGAATTCATCGCGTCTTTTGCGGAGCGGAGGATTTGTCCGTTTTCATCCATGGTGATGGTGTAGCCGCGTGCCAGGGCGGCAGAAGGATTCAGGGCGCGGAGGACGGCGGCGTTTCGGGCGAGGGTCGATTTTTCGTGCTGCAACTGGGAGTCGGCGCGGCGCTCGAGGGT
The DNA here is from genome assembly GCA_044344595.1 of Terrimicrobiaceae bacterium. GTDB lineage: Bacteria > Verrucomicrobiota > Verrucomicrobiia > Chthoniobacterales > Terrimicrobiaceae > UBA967. The sequence goes on along the minus strand of JBIJCR010000060.1, from coordinate 12,412 downwards.
ATCGCGGTATGTCGAGAGTCGGCGGGAAAGGTCGGAGATTTTCAGATCTGGACGATGGCCTGCAAGGATGCGGGCGTGGCGCTCAAGGAGAAGGCGCAGCTGGTGTGGAGCGGATTCTGCGGTGGATTGCAAGTCCTCGAGAAGGCGGTCGAGGGTCTGTTGTTTCTCCTGGAGAATCCTGCGCGGTTCCAAGAAAAGCGCGGTTCTCTGCAGGGCGATGAGCTGATTGTTCAGTCCATCGAGGCGCATGAGAACTGGTCGTCCGAGGCGGGCGGCGAGGTGCTGGAGTTTGTCGAGCAGTTCGGCGGAGTCAGCGGAGAGGATTTCAGCGGCGGCGCTGGGAGTGGGGGCGCGGAAGTCGGCGGCAAAATCGCAGATTGTGAAATCGATTTCGTGACCTACGGCGCTTACAACGGGGACTGGGCTGGCTGCGACGGCTCGGGCTACGGCTTCCTCATTGAATTCCCAGAGGTCTTCCAAGCTGCCGCCTCCACGAGTCACCACAATCACATCGAATGGATGCAGGCCGGTGGCAGACGGATCACCAAGCAAGCGGATGGCCTCGGCGATCTCGGCGGCGGCGCCTTTTCCCTGAACGCGCACGGGACAGATGACGACATCAATGCCGCGCTGGCGGCGGTGCAGGACATTCAAGAAATCTTGAATGGCTGCGCCTGTGGGCGAGGTGACGACGCCGATGCGGCGGGGGAACCTCGGCAGTGGGCGTTTTTTCGTGGAGTCGAAGAGGCCTTCGGCATCTAGGCGGCGCTTGAGTTCCTCGAACTTGGCCTGCAGGGCACCGACTCCTCGTTCTTGGATGCGTCGGACGATAATCTGGTAGTTCCCACGAGGTTCGTAAACGGTCAGGGAGCCATGGAGTTGAACCTGCACGCCGTCCGCAAAGTTCATGCCTCGCAGTTGGGTGGTTTGGCCGGCGAAAAGCACGCAGGCGATTTGGGAGCCTGAGTCCTTGAGTGTGAAGTAGGCGTGGCCCGAACTTTGGCGCCGGAGATTGGAGACTTCGCCTTCGACCCAAACTTCACCGATGCCATCCTCGAGGAGGCCTCGGACTTTGCGGGTGAGGGCACTGACGGTCAGAACAACGGGCTCGGTGGGTTTCGGAGCAGGTTTGGGTTTCGAGAGGGTGCCTTTCAGGTCGAAGTCTAGTTGCATGGGGTGTTGTTGAGTGAGGAGGTGATGCGTTCCGCAAGAGCGGGACTGATTCCAGAGACTTTTGCTATGTCCTCAGGAGTGAGTGATTTTATGCGTTCCACGGAGCCGAACTTTTCGAGAAGCAGTCGCTTGCGGTTCGCGCTGACACCAGGAATGGCATCCAGGAGGCTTTCCCGGACGCGTTTTTTTAGCAGGAGACTGTGGTAGCCATTCGCCGTGCGGTGGGCTTCGTCGCGGATGCGCTGGAGCAGGCGCAAGGCGCCGCTGTCTTGGGGAAGTCGCATTGGAAGGGGTCGGCCGGGGCGGTGGATTTCCTCGAATTCCTTGGCCAGACCGATAATCGGCACATTTTGGAGGGAAAGGCGCCTGAGTTCCTCGCAGGCGCTGGAGAGTTGGCCGCGTCCGCCATCGACAATAATGAGGTCGGGTATGGCCGTGGCATTTGCATTTTCGGACTCGCGCAGGATTCGTCCGTAGCGTCGGCGCACGACCTCGGCCATGCTGGCGAAATCGTCCTGTTTGGTCAGTCCCTTGATGCGGTATGTGCGGTAGCCAGCGCGGTCGGGAACGCCATCGCGGAAGCGGACCATCGAGGCCACGATGTGTGCCGAAGAGATGTTCGAAATGTCGAAACACTCCATGACCCGAGGGGGGGAGGGGAGAGCAAGCGCGGCTTGGAGCGCGGTGACATCCGCTTCGGGGTTGATCGTCGTTGGCAGCGACTTGCGGGTGAACCTTGTGGTCGGCCGGGTTGTTGTTTTGAGGTCTTCGAGGAGATTGCGAAGTTGTGCGGCTTTTTCAAAATCCATCATCTCGGCGGCGGCCTTCATTTCGGATTCGACCTGATCGAGCATTTCGCGGCCTTGGCCCTCGAGGAACTCGCAAGCGGATTCGACACGGGAGAGGTAATCCTCACGGGAGGTCTTGCCGATGCAGGGAGCGCTGCAGTTTTTGATGACATGGTCGAGGCAGTGTTTGTATTCCACCTCGCCAGGTTCGAGCGGACGGCAGGAGCGGATGCCGAACCGCTTGCGCATGGCCTCCAGAGTGCTGCGAAGGGCTCCCGCGTTTGCAAAGGGACCGAAATAGCGTGCTCCGTCCTCCTTGCGCATGCGGGTGAGGGCGAAGCGGGGCATCGGCTCTGCGAGGTGCACTCGGACGAGGAGGAAGCGTTTGTCGTCGCGAAAGCTGATGTTATATTTTGGCCTGAATTCCTTGATGAGGCGTCCCTCGAAAAGCACGGCTTCGGCCTCGCTGCGGACGATGTGGTATTCGAGGTTCCACACGCTATCGATGAGGGCGCGTGTTTTCAGGTCCGCCGAGAATTTGCGCGAGGGCATGAAGTAGCTGCCTACGCGTTTGCGGAGGTCCTTCGCTTTGCCGACATAAATGACATGGTCCAACCGGTCGCGCATTACATACACGCCGGGCTTGTGTGGCATGTCGCGGAGAATTTTCTGAAAATCCGCTCGCGGCTTCTGGTTGCTCATCGACTCAAGATGAGGCATCGGCGTGCGGGGTGCAAGCGAGCTACAGGCAGACATCCAGATACTCGAGCACCTTGGCAAAGGGGACGTCTTCCAGTCTACCGAAGGCATCGTGCCGGGTCAGGCGGTCGCGCGTCACGGCAGGACTTGAAATGCCGCAGAGGAAGCGTGCGAGTTGGCGTTTTGCACGCAATGCGGCGTGGCCCTCGGCGCGGAGGTTGGTGATGGCTTCGACATCGGCTTGGCTGATATCGGCATCATTTCCTTTTGGAAGTGGGGTGGCTTTTTCTCCCTGGCATCGGCCGCAGTGTCCGCAGTCGGAGATCGTTTTTTCGCCAAAGTAGGTGAGAAGGCGGCGAACAGAGCAGCCGGGGGCGGAAGTAAACTCGACGATGCCATCCAGGCGCGCGAGGTCTTGCTTTTCCCGCGCGGTGAAAAGGCCGTGGAGCCAGGTGGCGATCTCTCGGGGATTTCGTTCCTTGGCTCCCGCAAGCAGGCGAAACTTGTGGCGCAGGCCGGAGGGTTTGATTTCGATATCCCCCGCTTCTTCCAGATAGCTCAGAGCTTTGAAAATGCGGTCGCGGGATTCACCGAGTTTTTCGGTGGCGGCATCCGGTTTGATAGTGAGAAGGCGTGTGCCACGTTTTCCCGAGGCGAAGAGGCTTTTCAGGAAACTCTGCCGCTCTGGCGTGTGTCCAGCGATGACGCGATCCTCGGGATGTCGGAAGGCAATCTGGAGTGTTGCGTAAAAGAGCCCGGCTGGTTCGAGGATTTTGTCTTTTTCGAGGTAGGTGATGACGGTTTCCAGGACAAGGGGGCGGATGTCCGTGGTTCGGGAAATGTCGTAGCGGCTGATGTCGAATTCATCGCCTTGGCGAAGGAGGTGGTCCACGAGATGGCGCAGAGCCTGTTCCTCAGGCGTGTCGCCGAGGATGAAGTTTTGGAGGACGGTGAGGTCATCGGCACAGGCGAGCATCTCGCAATGCGAGTTTTTGCCGTCGCGGCCCGCGCGACCGATCTCTTGTTGGTAGTTTTCGAGAGTTTTGGGGAGGTTGAAATGGAAGACCGAGCGGATATCCGCTTTGTCAATGCCCATACCGAAGGCAATCGTCGCCACAATGACATCGCAGCGGCCTTGCATGAAGTCGTCCTGGGCTGTGGCGCGGACATCGTTTGCGAGTCCGGCATGGTAGGCTCTTGCGCGTATGCCTGCCCGCTGGAGACTGCCTGCGACGCTCTCTGCGGTATGCTGGAGGGTGACATAAACAATCGCCGGGAATGTTTTTTTGGTCTTTAGGCGTTCGATCAATAAATCCAAGCGCCGCTCTGCGGAAACCGGCGTGATGTGCAGAGCGAGGTTAGGTCGGTGGAAAGAGGTCTGCACATGGTCTCCCTTGGCGATACGGAAGGCTTCGCGGATTTCCTTCGACACGGCAGGCGTTGCTGTGGCCGTGAGCGCTAGAACACGCGGGATGCGGAATTTTTTCGCCAGAGCGGCAAGGCGTAGATACTCGGGACGGAAATTGTGCCCCCATTCGGAAATACAGTGGGCCTCATCGATGGCGAGCATGCTGATATTCGCCCGCTTGATCTTTGCGACGAAGGTCTCGCTGACAAAACGCTCGGGAGCGACATAGAGAAGCTTGAGTTTTCCGGATGCGAGTCCTTCGTAAATGGATGTCGTTTCTGCTGGAGTGAGCGTGGAATCCAGGCGCGCTGCAGCAATCCCGCGTTTTTGCAGCACATCGACTTGGTCTTTCATGAGCGCGATCAGCGGCGAGACGACCAAGGTGACACCGTCCATGAGAATTGCTGGCAGTTGGTAGCACAGCGATTTGCCGCCTCCGGTCGGAAAAACGGCCAGTGCCGAGCGCCCGGCCAAGAGTGTTTCGACGACCTGCCTCTGGCCTTGCTTGAAATGGGCATGGCCGAAGTGCTTGAGGAGTTCGGCGTCGAGGTCGTGGTGTGTAGGTTCCATTTTGCGGGCACAATAGATCGCAGTGGGGACGCTTCGGCAATCTTGGGTGAGAAACAAAAAGAGGGATTCGACGGGCGAATCCCTCTTTTGGCAAATCAAGCTGAAGCGTTGATTCTATGATGCGGCTTCGGGCGCGGGCTCTTCTTCGTCCTTGTCGCTGACGACTGGGGCGATGCCTTGGAGGACTTCGCCGGCGCGGAGGTCGATGAGTTTCACGCCTTGGGCGTTGCGGCCGGTTTCGCGGATTTCGGCGATTCGGGTGCGGACCATTTTGCCTTTATTGGTGATCAGCATGAGCTCGTCGTCGTTGCGGACGGTGAGGGCTCCGGCGACACCACCGGTTTTGTCGGTGGTTTTCATGGTGATGATACCTTTGCCGCCACGACCTTGGAGGCGGTATTCTTCGAAGCTGGTGCGTTTTCCGAAACCGTTCTCTCCGGCTACGAGGAGCAGGCAGTCTTTGTTTACCACGGCGGTGCCGACGATGTAGTCGCCTTTATCTGGACGGATACCCCAGACGCCGACTGTGTTACGACCTTGGTCGCGGAGCTCCTCTTCGGTGAAGCGGATGCTCATGCCTTCGTGGGTGATCAGAACGATTTCGTCATGGCCGGTGGTGAGCTTGCAATCGATGAGGCGGTCGCCCTCCTCGATCTGAATGGCGATGATGCCGCCTTTGCGGATATTTTTAAAATCGTTGAGGTTTGACTTTTTGACGATGCCGCTGCGTGTGGCGAAGAGGATGTGGAGGTTTTCATTCCAAGTCTCCTCGTCTGTCTTCTGACCTTGAACGCGGATAGTGGCGGCGATTTTCTCGTCCTGCTTGAGTTCGAGAAGGTTTGCGATGGAGCGGCCTTTGCTGGCGCGGGAGCCCTCGGGAATCTCAAATACGCGTTCGACATAGCAGCGACCGCTCTCGGTGAAGAACATGAGGTAGTCGTGCGTGGTGGCGGTGAAGAGATACTCCACGAAGTCGCTGTCCTCCTCCTTCTCGGCCTCGCGAGCAACCATTCCAATGACGCCTTTGCCGCCGCGTTTCTGGGCGCGGAAGGAACTGACTAGAGTGCGTTTGATGAACCCGTTGTGCGTGAGAGTGACGATAACGCCTTCGTTGGCGATGAGGTCTTCGATAGCCATTTCACCTTGTTCGGGGACGATCTGTGTTCGGCGCGGGGTGGCGTATTTTCTTTGAATCTCGCGGAGTTCGTCCTTGATGATTGTGAGGACGCGTTTCTCCCGGGCGAGGATGTCCATGAGGTCCTTAATGGTCGCGATGAGCGCATCGTATTCACTCTTGATGCTGTCGCGCTCCATGCCGGTGAGTTGGTAGAGGCGTAGGTCAAGGATATGGCCGACCTGCTTCTCGGTGAAACGGTATTTGCCATCAACGATGCGGCCCTCGCTGCGAATGAGGATGCCGATTTGCTCGACGGCCTTTGGGGTCCAACCGAGAGCCATGAGCTTCTGCTTGGCGTCGTCGCGGTCCTTCGAGTCGCGAATGATTTTGATGAAGTCGTCGAGGTTGGCGAGGGCGATGAGGTAGCCTTCGAGTTTCTCGCATTCGACTTCGGCTTCGTTGAGAAGGTAGCGGGTGCGGCGCAGGATGACTTCGCGGCGGTGTTCGATGTAGCAGGTGTTGGCGTCCTTCAGTGAAAGGAGCTTTGGCTTGCCGCGGTCGATGGCTAGCATGTTTGTGCTGAAGGAGGACTCCAGCGCGGTGTGCTTGTAGAGATTGTTGATGATGACCTTTGGGTTGCCGTCACGCTTCAGATCGATGACAACACGGGTGTCCTCGGCACTCTCGTCTCGCACATCGCTGATGCCGGTGAGAATTTTCTCAGTAACGAGTTCGGCGATGCGTTTGACCAACTCGGCTCGGTTCACATTGTAGGGAATCTCGGTGATGACGATGCTCTCGCGTCCGCCCTTGCCTTCCTCCACGCCCATGCGTCCACGCACGCGCACGGAACCGCGACCAGTCTCGAAATACGAGCGAATACCGGTCATGCCTTGTATCAGACAGCCAGTCGGGAAGTCCGGGCCTTTTACATAAGCCATCAGCCCTTCGATTGTGATCGTGGGATCATCGATCTGTGCGCATATGCCGTCGATACACTCTCCGAGATTGTGCGGGGGCATGTTGGTCGCCATACCCACGGCGATGCCTGTGCCGCCGTTGACGAGGAGGTTTGGGAAAGCTGCTGGAAAAACGGCGGGTTCTGTGCGGGTCTCGTCGTAGTTCGGATTGAAGTCGACCGTGCCTTTGTCCATGTCGGTCATGAGCGCGGCGCCGAGGTGCTGGAGGCGTGCCTCGGTATAACGCATGGACGCTGGCGGATCGCCTTCCACCGAGCCGAAGTTACCTTGGCCGTCCACGAGCATGTCGCGCATCGCCCAGGGTTGCGCCATGTGAACGAGTGTCGGGTAAATCGCCTGGTCGCCGTGCGGGTGGTAATTACCCATCGTCTCACCGACGATCTTTGCGCATTTGAGGTGCTTGCGGTTTGGCTGAACGCCGAGTTCGTTCATCGCAAAAAGAATGCGGCGCTGCGAGGGCTTGAGACCATCACGGGCATCCGGCAAGGCGCGGGAGATGATGACGGACATCGAGTAGTCGAGGAACGACTTCGACATCTCCTCGGACACATTTACGAGTTCGACTTTTTCGTTTTGGGTATACATGGACTAAAATTGGTGCGGCTGGAGAAATTGTAACAAAGATGGGCTTTAGAATCGTCAAACATCGAGTCTGGCATTCAATGCGTTGTCTTCGATGAACTGGCGGCGCGGCTCGACTATGTCGCCCATGAGGATGGTGAACATCTTGTCGGCATCGAGCGCGTTTTCCTCGTTGAGGTCGACTTTGAGAAGACGGCGCTTCTCGGGGTTCATCGTGGTCTCGAAGAGTTGCTTCGGGTTCATTTCACCCAGACCTTTGAATCGCTGGATCGAGAGACCGCGTTTGCCGATTTCAATGATCTTGGTGAGGATTTCAGGTATTGAGAAAACCGGTTGTGTGCTGGCTTTGTCGCCTTCGCCCTCAAGGAGTTCAAAGAGGGGTTTGTCTTGATTCGAGAAATGCTCAACCTTTAGGCCCTTCTTGCCGATTTCATCGATGAGTTTTTGCACGGGGTGCGACTCGTGGAGTTCGACGAGGCGGGCGCGGCGGTGAGTCGCGGGATCGGCTTTCTTCGCCTTTTCGACCGGCTTCTCCGTGACCTCGCCTTCGACTGGTGCCTCGGCAGGCTCGATGTCGAAGAGGTTGAGATCGGGATTTTCCAAATGGAATTCGCGCACCTGGGCTTCGCCAGGGAAATAGGTGACCCACTCTGTGTTGCCCTCGCGAACTTTGAGAAGGTAGGTCGGAAGCGCTCCGGACTTGGGATCGCGCTCGCTGAGGTAGGCTTCGAAATCGCCACCATGGCGGCGGATCGAGTCGCTGAATTTCGACAAACGCTGAAGGAGTTCGAGAATCTCGCGAAGCTGAGCGGGCGTGAATGTCTTCCCGTCGGCGAGGTTTTTTAACTTCACTTCCTCGGCACCGAGCGAGATGAGAATTTTGTTGAGCGCGGCATCGTCGTCCACATATTCCTCACGCTTCTTGCGCTTGATGAGATAGAGCGGCGGGCAGGCTATGTAGATTTTGCCTTGCTTCACGAGTTCTGGCATTTGGCGGTAGAAGAAAGTCAAAAGCAATGTGCGGATGTGGGAACCGTCCACATCGGCGTCGGTCATGATGATGATGCGGCCGTAACGCAGGCGTGCGAGGTTGAATGAACCTTCCTGGTCGCCGGAACCAATGCCAGTACCGATCGCCGTGATGAGCGTCTGGACCTCGGTGTTCTGAAGCACTTTGTCGAGGCGGGCTTTTTCCACATTGATGATTTTGCCTTTGATCGGGAGAATCGCCTGATAGCGGCGGTCGCGGCCTTGCTTGGCGGAACCACCGGCCGAGTCTCCTTCGACGACATACAACTCGGTGAGCGAGGGATCGCGCTCCGAGCAGTCGGCGAGCTTGCCGGGGAGTCCGCCGCCGGTGAGAGCGCCTTTGCGGACGGTCTCCCGGGCTTTGCGGGCGGCCTCGCGGGCACGGGCGGCTGTGAGGCCTTTTTCAATGATGCGCTTCGCGACGGCAGGATTTGCGTCGAAGTAGGTCATCAGGCTCTCGTAGGTGATCGAGCTGACGATGCCTTCCACCTCGGGCGTGACGAGTTTGACTTTTGTCTGGGACTCGAAGCCGGGGTTCGGGTGCTTGATTGCCAGAACGCAGATGAGGCCCTCACGCACATCGTCGCCGCTGATCGAAGGGTCCTTGTCTTTGATCAAGCTGTTGGCCTTGGCATATTGGTTGATCGTGCGGGTGAGCGCGGTGCGGAAGCCGGTGGAGTGTGTGCCGCCATCGGGATTCGGAATCGCATTCGTGAAGCACAAAATCTGGTCATTGTAGCTGTCGTTGTATTGCAAAACGACGTCCACATACATGTCGTCCCTGATCTCGGTTTGGTCTTTGTTTTTGAAAGCGACCTCACGTTTTCCGCCAATCACGATGGGCTTCGGATGGAGGAGTTGTTTGTTCTCGCCGAGCTGACGGACGAACTCCTCGATGCCCATTTTATAAATCCAATGCTCGGAGCGAACCGTCTCACCGCGCTCGTCGGTGAGTGTGATCTCGAGGCCAGGATTCAGGAATGCGAGTTCGCGTAGGCGGGCTGCGAGTTTCGCAAATTGGAACTCCGTCGTGATAGCGAAGATCGTCGGGTCGGGTTGGAAAGTGATGAGTGTGCCGGTCTGCTTTTTGTTTTTGACCTCACCGATTACTGTGAGTTTTTGCATTGTCACACCCCGCTCGAAAGCCATGTGGTAGACTTTGCCCTCTCGTGTCACTTCCACCTTGAACCAATCGCTGAGCGCATTGACGCATTTCGCGCCCACGCCGTGCAGACCGCCCGAGTACTTGTAGGCACCTTGGCCGAACTTGCCGCCCGCATGGAGATTGGTGAGCACGAGTTCGAGAGCGGGGATTTTGAATTTCGGATGGATGTCCACCGGAATGCCGCGGCCGTTGTCCTGGATGGAGCAGGATCCATCGACATGAATGGTGACATCAATTTTCGTGCAGAAGCCGGCCAGGTGTTCGTCGATCGAGTTGTCGAGCACCTCGAAAACGCAATGGTGCAGACCGCGTTCATCTGTCGGCCCGATATACATACCGGGGCGCTGGCGCACTCCGGCGAGGCCTTCGAGTTTGTCGATTTTGGAGGCGTCGTATTTTTCGCCTTCTGGTGTGGTGTTTTGTTCGTCGGACATCGGGAAATTGGTCGGAATTCGGTTTAAAAACGCTCGGCGGTTTGCGCCGAAGCGGCGGAAATCTTATGGAGCAGGCTGGCGGTGGACAAACATTTTTTCTCGCAATAGCCACAGGATATTGGGATGAACGCCTGTATTCTCCACAAGATGTTGAGAGATATCCTGCGCCCTAGAAAATTATGCTTCCTTCTTAAAGAGGGTATATGGCTTGTCATCGTGCTTCTCCTGGCCCTTGGCGCATTCACTTGGAATCACGAAGTGGTCTTCTTCGGCGGTGAGGTCTATTACACGGATGGCGATTGCTACTCGAGGATGACGCGTGTTCGCATGATCGAAGAAAGTGGACTCCGCTCGATCCGGCATCATGAGTGGGAAAATTTTCCCGCAGGAACAACGCCGCATACGACGATGCCGCTGGATGCGCTGATTTCGGGCATATCGCAGGTGTTGCGTCCCTTTTCGGAGCGGCATCTGGTGTTGGCCGGCGCTTGGATTTCGCCGCTGCTTGGGCTGGCGCTTCTTGTCTTTCTGGCTCTCTGGTCTGTGGTGAAGCGACTGCCTTACCGGTGGGCGATGCTACTCCTGCTGGCGGCCTCGCCAATCGCAGCCCACGGCTTTCAGCTAGGCCGGCCGGATCATCAATCTTTGCTCGTTTGCATCATCGCTGTGGCTCTTGTAGCCGAGGTGGAAATCTGGACGCGTCGAGCGCTGGGCTGGCGCTATGTCTCAGCAGTGGCTTGGGCATTGGCTCTCTGGGCTTCATTATTTGAGCCTCTCATACTGTTAATGGTGGTCCTGCTGGCGAGATGGCTTTGTCGAGGCCGCCTTCCGCAGGAGGAGTCAAAAAAAGCAACGGCTCGGGTCGGTCCGCTGGTGGTCTTTTTTGGGCTGCTGGTCGTGGCGTTTTTTATCGATGGATGGCGCGCCTCAGGCTTTCATCCCTCCTTTGACCGTTGGGCTTTGAATATCGGCGAACTCCGCAGCGCGGGCTTGAGCGGCATTTTTTCTTGGTGTGGATGGCTTCTCTTGCTGTCACCCGTGCTCTTAGTGTGGTGCTGGATTCAAAGCAGGGAGAAGCTTTGCTGGCTTTGGTTGGGACTTGTGGTCGTCACATCCGGATTGAGTTTCTATCACGCGCGGTGGGGGTATTTTTTGGCTTTGGTCTTTTCAATGAGCTTGCCTTGGGTTTTGGCAGCAGTGCGAAAACCTTGGCTGGCTTGGATGGTGTTTCTGATTTCCCTCTGGCCCGTCGCGGCAGAGTGGGACAAGAGATTCTATCCCTCGGATGAAGTGTTTCGCGCGCGCGTCGATAACATCGTGGATGCCGTCGCCCTGCGTGAAGCCGCGCTGAGCCTTCGCGAACGGCCAACAGGGGGCGTGTTAGCTCCTTGGTGGTTCTCCCCAGCCATCGTCTGGTGGAGCGGCCAACCGTGTGTCGGTGGAACTTCTCACCAAAGCCTTCCAGGTATCGTCGAGTCGTGCGAATTTTACCTTGGAGAAGTGCCTGATCCGGAATTTCTCCAAAAACGCAAAGTGGTCTATATTTTCGTGTACGAGCCCGAGCGCATCATTTCGAACTCCGAGCAAATTCTCGGCCGGTCAGCTATGAGTTTGACCATTACCGAGCATCTTTATCCAGCCCGTGTAGAGCCTCCCGCAGGCCTAAAAAAGATTTTTGCAAACCGTTTCTTTAAAGTTTACGAAGTCGTCCTGTAGCAAAAAGTCGTGTGACAATTCCCCACCTGAGTGGTATCGAACAAATCAATCGGCCTTCGAAACAGGCCGACCAGCGTCCTCATAGCTCAAGTGGATAGAGCAGGGCTCTCCTAAAGCTCAGATGGTGGTTCGACTCCACCTGGGGACACATTTTCAACACACACAGGTAGCAAATTTTGAAACTCGAAATACCGGACGGCCCATTTGGCGGATACATTTTTGATTGTGACGGAACGATCGCTGATAACATGCCGCTTCACTACCGCGCTTGGTCCATGGCCATGGCGGACTTCGGCGGTGAGTATCCCGAGGAGCTTTTTTACGCATGGGGTGGGCGTCCCACGGCCGCTATTGTCGACTTACTGAACAAAAAATATGATCTCGCTATGGATGTGGACGAAACCGTGCGCCGCAAGGAAAAATATTATCTCAGCCTCATCCCAGAAGTCATTCCCGTGCCGGAGGTCTTGGACATCGTTAAATCAATGCATGGCTCGGTTTCCCTCTCCGTTGCCTCAGGCGGCCACCGCGAGCTCGTCGAAGCCACGCTCGATGTGCTCGGCATTCGCCCCCTTTTCCAAGCGATCGTCTGCGCCGAGGACTACAAACGCGGAAAACCTCATCCCGAACCATTCCTCCTTGCCGCAAAACTTATGTCCGTCCCGCCCGAAGACTGCGTGGTCTTCGAAGACAGCCCCATCGGTATCGAGGCCGCCAAAGCCGCTGGCATGGCCTGGGTGCATGTGCCGGG
>JBIJCR010000180.1:0-13662 GCA_044344595.1 Terrimicrobiaceae bacterium | reverse complement strand
CTGCCTTGGGAGCAGGCAGCGGAAATCCGGGCGGCGTGATCGCCCCGAGCGGCGGCTTGCAAAACCAAAATCCCGGCTCCTTGGGCCAGCCCTCGTCAACACCTGCTCCCACGCCTGCTCCCACGCCTGCTCCCACGCCAATCCAACCCCTGAAAGCCACGCCTGTATCGCCATCGGCATAATGCACCATCTAAAATTGCAACGCATCCGTTCTTTTATCGAAGCCCTGAAAGCCTTCCGCTGACTTTTTAGAATATCATCAATGGGTCTCTTTTCGGGTTTCAGATTTTTTAAAACTTTGCCAAGCCAGCCTGCGTTCATCGAACGCCAGGCAGGCAGTGCAGGCTCTCGCGCTGGGCAAGTCTTCCTAAAAATCTGTTTGGCATTTCTCCTGTATTCGTCGCCTGTTGGGCGAGCGGACACCTTGCCTCCCGAAATTTCTCCCGAGACCAATTCGGAGGATTCGATAGTTCCGCTGGAGCCGTTTCTGCCCAGCGAGAGTCCGCCGACGGACGAAATGCTGAACTCGGTCGAGTATGCCGATCTGGTCGCGCTGCCGGACCCGAATGTCGATGACATGCCTCCCATGGATGGCCAGGAAATGGAGTTGGTCGATCTGCCTCCGGAAGCGGATGACCGCATGTGGAGGATCCGCCCGATCATCGCCGCCGGCGTGACATACGATGACAATATCTTCATCACGAATACTAATCGTGTTGGCGACATGATCTACAATATCGATGCCGGTTTCAGTTTCGAACTGGGCGACTACCGCAACCGCTCCGAGAATTTTCTCACCCTTCAGTATCTCGCCAGTGGTTTCTTCTTCGGAAAATACACGAGCCAGAATTCCTTCGACCAGCAGGGCAGCTTTCTCGGGCAGTATCGTTTCGAACATTTGTCCGTCCAATTGGACAGCACTTACCAGTATCTCAACGGCGCGCAGCGTCAGGTCGGCTCCTTCACTACGCGCACCCTTTTCAACAACAAGCTCCGCTTCCTCTATCCCTACAGCCCCAAGACCGACTTGGATTTCGAGCTCCGGCAGATGGCGAATTACTATCCGCAAAATCTCAGCTCGTTTTTTTATGAGGCCTCCACGGGTTTCAATTATGAGCTTTTCCCGAAAACCAAAATCGGTTTGGAAGGAATTCTCGGCTATGCCGAGGTTCAGGACAGTCCCGATATGTGGTATCAGACCATCAACACCCGCGCCAGTTACCTCCTCACTGGAAAAGTCGCGGTCAAATCCTCGCTGGGTCTGCAGTTCAATCAATATGTCAGCGGTGGCGAGCCCATGCGAATCATCCCGGTTTTCTCCGTTGGAACCGACTATGCCTTGTTTTCAAAAACAAATCTTAGGCTCCTCGCCTATCGGAATCTCCAAGCCTCGCCCAGCATTGAGGGGCAGGATTACATTGCCACCGGTGGGGAGATCGGCATCGATCAGAATTTTTCCGAGAAGCTCATCTTTGGCATTTCGAGCGGCTACGAAAACGACACTTATGTCGCGAACACCGAGGCCACCGACGCGACACGCGTGGACAACTTCTTTTACTTCCGGCCAAAAATTTCCTACTCGTTTATGAAATATGTGCGATCTTCCGTGTCCTACGAATACAGGGCCAATGACTCCACGCTTCAGCAGGACACTTGGTTTGACAATCGCTGGAATTTCGAAGTTTCCTCTGACTTTTAAAAAATGCTTCCCCACCGAGAATTGGTTTCCAAATTCCTGATCGCGTCCATTGCCTTGTTTCTCCTTTTTGGCGCGGCACAGCGCTCTTGGGCGCAAGGTTCGCCGGAATACAAACTGTCTCCCAACGACCTCGTGGATTTCCGCGTTTTTCAAGAGCCCGAATTGGACTCGGTTGTTCGCATATCCGGCGAGGGGCAGGCGAATTTTCCGCTCATCGGAATGGTTGCACTCGGCGGCAAAACCACAGGCGAAGCCATAGAGGTCCTAAAATCCCGTTACCGCAACGGGTATCTCATCAACCCCCAGATCAGCCTCACCGTGCGTTCCTATGCCAAAAAACTTTTTACGGTTCTGGGTCAGGTCCAGAAGCCCGGTTCTTACGACATCATCGGCACCAGTCAGATCACCCTTCTCCAGGCCATCGGCATGGCGGGCGGCTACACCAAGATTGCGGATTCCTCCAATGTCACCATCAAGCGTGTTGAAGACGGTCGCGAGCAGGTTCTCAAATTCAACGCCAAGCGCATGCTTCGCGGCGATGACCCCACCGCCTTGCTCGTCAAGCCGGGTGATGTCATTTCCGTCGGGGAGTCCCTATTTTAAGTCATCATGGACTCCCCTTCGCCCAGCCACGCACAAAACCTCAACAAGCCAGCGCGCCCGCGCCAGATCTTCGAGGAGCTTGGGAGCACCGTCGACTTCCGGCGCGTGTTTTTTCTCCTTCTGTCCCGCTGGTGGGTCATCGTTCTATTTGTGGGCATCTCCATGGCGGCCGGCACGGGATGGATCATGCGCCAGCCGAAGATCTACGAATCCCGTGCCGTTCTCCAAGTCCAGCAGCAGGAGAAGCAATTCGTCAAAATCGATGGCATCGTCCAAGAGAATCTCTCCGCACAGGACTTCATCAACACTATTGTCCAAACCCTCTCCAGCCGGAACCTTATGCTACGCGTCATCGACGCCAACAAGCTTCGCGAGAACCCGGCATTCGTGAATCCCAACAACCCCAATCCGCCCACGGAAATTCAGCTCGCCGACAAGCTCCGGGGCAAAGTGAAGGTCGCCTTGCGTCGGGGCACGCGCCTCATCGATATCACCGTCGAGGACACCGACCCCGTCATGGCACGCGATTTGGCGGCGTCCATCGTTAAGGAATTCATGCGTGAAAATTTCAGCCAGCGGGCCTCTGTGAACCGCGTGGCCTCGGAGTTCCTCCAAGAGGAGGCGGAAAAGCTCAAAAAAAAGCTCGAAGAGTCCGAAGCAAAGCTCCAGCGCTATAAAGAGCAAAACCAAGCCGTCTCGCTGGAGGAGCGTCAGAACATCATCGTCGAGCGCCTCCGCGAACTCAGCACCAAGGTCACCAGCGCCAAGGGGGAGCGCCTGCGGCTGGAATCCGATATCGAGCAGGTTCGCGCCGCCGGCCCTCAAAATATCGATCAGCTCCTGCGCATCGCCAGCGTTTCCCAAATTCCCCAAGTCGCCGAGCACCGGGGCCGTCTCCTCGATGCCGAAACCGAGTTCGCCGCCATGCAGGACCGCTATGGCTCCCTGCATCCGAAATACATCACCGCATCCACCCGCATCGATTCCTTGAAACAAGCCTTGCACGAGAATGTCGGCAAGGCCGGCGACATTTTGAATGGACAATACGAAGCCGCCGTCCAGACCGAGACCAAACTCAGCACAGCCCTCAAGGAGCAGGAGTCCGCCGCGCTGGAACTCAATAAAATCGCCATCCCCTTCAATGTCCTCCAGCGCGATGTCGAGAGCGACAGCGCACTCTACCAATCCGTCATCAAGCGCATGAAGGAGACCACCATGACAGTTGCCGTCGAGCAAACGCCTTACACTCTGGTGGAAGAGGCCATGGTCGCCAGCAGCCCATCGAAGCCCCAGCGCTCCCGCACCCTTGCCATGGTTTTCGGGCTCTCACTCTTTCTGGCGGTCGGCCTAGTCATTTTTGCCGATGGCCTGGACGCCTCCCTCCGCTCGGTCGACGACGCCGAGGCCGCACTCCAACTTCCCTCGCTTGTCGGCATCCCGAATTACAAGGCTTCGTCCTCGCGTCATTCCTCAAAAAAAACGAGCCCAGGGCAAAAAAATGCCCCATCCCCGGCGGCATCCATCAGACTCCACGGCAAATATCCCATCGCCACGCTCGACGACCCCGCATCCTCATTGGCCGAGTCCTACCGAACCCTCCGGGCCTCCCTCTCCATGCTTGGGCCCGAGGACCAGCGCCGTGTTGTTCTTTTCGTCAGCGCCATACCAGAGGAGGGGAAAACCTACACCTCCATCAACACCGCTGTCGTCCTCGCCCAGCAAAATCTCAAAACGCTCCTCATCGACGCCGATTTGCGCCGTCCCAGCCTCAACAAAGCCCTGCTCCACGGCAAGGAAACGCCCGCCGGCCTTACAGACTACTTTAGCGGAAATGCTACCTTGGAATCCATCATCCACCAAACCGCTGTCGAAAATCTCTCCCTTATCACAGCCGGTCGCCGCGCGCCCAATCCCGCCGAACTCCTTGCCGCCACCGACCTCCCAGCTCTCTTCAATCACCTTCTGGAAACCTTCGACCGCATCATCATCGACAGCGCCCCGGTGAATGCCGTCAGCGACGCCCTCGTCATCGCGCCCCATGTCCACAAAACCATCCTCGTCATCCGGTCAGGAAAAACCCCGCGCAAAGCCATCCTGCGCTGCATCATGCTCCTGAAAAAAGCTCAGGCCACCCTAGGCGGTTTCGTTCTCAACCGCCTCCCCACCGGCCGCACCGCCGGTTACTACTATTACTACTACGGCGACAAATACGAAAAAGACTCCGCCTACGGCACCAGCGCCTAACATCGGCACCCCGCCGCCAGCAGCCACAATGCAACCCAATCCCGAAAAAGTCCCGACCCCGTGCGCGGCGACCAGAGGCGGTAGCTTGTTTGCATAAAGCACTCGGCCTGGATCGTAGATTTTAAGTTTCATAAAAAGTCAATGATACCGCGATTCATTCATCGTCTCCTTGCGTGCCACCCGCAGACATACCTGCGCATTCTCCGTTTGGCGCAGTGTGGGAGTATTGAAAAGCGTGTCTTTCTCTCGCTTGTTCGCAAGGGGCAAGTTGTCTTTGATGTTGGGGCGAATCGCGGTCATTTTGCGAAGCTCTTTTCAGAAATTGTTGGTAACTGTGGTCAAGTTAATGCATTTGAGCCATTTCCTTCAACATTTAAATTGCTTCAGTGTAATCTGGCGCACTACGACAATTGTCAACTTTACAATGTCGCTCTTGGCGATGCTGTGGGCACCGCGATTTTGAATCTTCCGGGAACTGACGATGGTCAGGCTTCCCTCCGCACTCACAAACACGCTTCTTGGTCTGTTGCAGAGCAAATCCATAGACATGAATGCCGCATGACCACGGTTGACGAAATAGCTGCGAATCTTTCGCGTCTGGATTTTATGAAGTGCGATGTAGAGGGGGCTGAGTTGCTTGTGCTTCAAGGGGCGTGTTCCACACTCGATCGGCTTTCGCCGATTCTTTTTCTTGAAGTTTTCGATAAGTGGACGATCGCTTTCGACTACACGCCTGCCGATCTCGTTTTTTTCCTTCGTGATATTGGTTATTCCACACTATTCCTAGTTGATGGCTTCGTTCGCCCGCTGCTTGATCCCTCGGAAATAACTGGTTCTGTTAACCTACTCTGCGCCAAGCCCGGCATGCTTCCCGATGTCTTGGAAGCGTGATGCTCTTGAGTTAGCGGTTGCCGCGTGTTACCGATTCGCGCCTAGCCAAGCAGATGCGCCGCCCGAACCGCGAAGCATTTTTGTGCTTCGCAATAACGACCTCGGTGATCTTCTTGTTGTAACACCGCTTTTCCATGCCCTTCGGCGTCTATTTCCGAGCGCACGCATAGTTGCGGGCGTTGGCGAATGGGCCGCTCCAATCCTTGAGCAAAACCCTAATGTAGACGAAGTGCGAATTGTTAATGCCCCATGGCACAATAACTCGGTTACTCCGAAAGGAAAATTCGCACAGTTGCTTGCCTCAATTCGTTTTATTTTACGCTACACCGATGTCGCCCGTCACGACATCGGAATCGATGTAGTCGGGAGTCCATTTGGCTCGTTTTTACTCATGCGTGCGGGTATTCCATTTCGACTTGGGGTGCGTGGCTATGCTGGAGGACACTCTGCTGCTCAGCGTTATGTCGAATTCAACAGCAATGAGCATGTTGGGCGCTCTGCGTTGAGGTTTGCGGAGTTGTTGGGCGCAAAAGACCTTCCAGAGAATCGCCCTCAGCTTTTCATAGAAAAGCCTTCCGAGACTGACGAGATTGTATTTGCCCCTGGAGGGGGTTATGCGGAGAAGTGCTGGCCGATTGAGTTGTTTGTGGAGTTGGCAAAAAAACTTTCGAAATTCCGAATTGTGGTCATCGGTGGCTCGCAAGACTGCGCCGCTGGCCAATTACTTGAAAGCGCCGGTAAACATGTATGCAACAAAACGGGTTTGTTAAGTCTGCGCGAAAGCTTCACCGCGATCGCCGCATCAAGATTGGTTATTTGCAATTCTAGCATTGCCATGCATGTGGCAGGAGCTTTTCGGAAACCTTGCGTCGTTGTTCTTGGCCAAGCACTGCCTGATGTTAAGCAACATTCATCGCAGTGGGCTTATGCTGAGACTCGTGTGTTTGGGAAATCTCCTGAGGAAAATGTGCCATCGGTAGTTACAGTTGTTCACCATTTGCGCAAAATTGGCTTGAATATATCATGATACGAATTGACCTTCCCAAGCTCATGAGGCCTTTTCCCCTTTTTTTGCGCAGGCATTCGGTGATAAAGGCATTCTTAAGACTGGCGCCTGATTCCGCCTCGCAGAAGATTTTTTTCAACAACCACGCTCACGCATGGGTTGACCTAGGTGATCCCGAAGCTCGAAATGTATTCCTCACCCGATCATTTGAGCCGGATTTCTTTTCGATCATCGCTCCTTGGTTAAGGGATGGCGGAGTTTTTTTCGACTGCGGTGCGAATTTTGGTCTGTGCACATTCGGATTGGCTGCCGGACCTGCGCAATCAAATGTAGAGTATCACCTTTTTGAAGCAAATCCCCGACTTATCCCCTACCTGCAGCGCTCGATTTCATCGCATGCGGGGCGTTTCTACCTTAATCATGGATGTCTTGCAGATAAAAGAGGGATATCGCATCTAAACTTTTCTTTAGAAAGTTCCGGTCAGTCGCATATTTCATCCAGCGGGACTGAAGTGAATAATATCGTGTTAGACGACTATGTTACCGCAAATTCTATTGAGCGTATCAGTGTAATAAAACTCGATATCGAAGGTGCTGAGCCGCTTGCGATGAGAGGTCTGCAGCGCACGCTCGCGCGTGGTGCAATCGATGTAATTTACATAGAAGTTCTTCCCGAAAATTTGCAGCGCATGGACTTTACCCCGGGTGATGTTATTAGGCAACTAAAAGAAGCGGGATTTAATCTCTACTATTGCCGATATGCAGATCATGAGCGCATTGCTCAAGTTTCGTGGAAGAATGTGACAATCTCAGGCAAAAATCTTCGCCTCGCTCCCATGCATGGACAAGAGCAGGAAGTTAGCACTGATCTCCTTGCTGTGCATTGTAGCAAAAACATTTTTTCCAAAACTTTGAGTGATTGGTAAATTATATTTAAAAATATTTTCTGGTGAGATTATTACAATCCTTAATAGCCAAAAAATTATAATAATAAAATTCCTATTTAGTTCTCGGGTTATTGGTTGGGCGTTGCTGGTTGGAAAATTTGGAGGCGTCCAAGTTTTTGTTCAGCTCTTGGGATTTGCTTCCGGGCTTTTGCTAGTCCGGATGATGAGTAAAGATGTATACGCCTTATATACCTTGGCGAATGTTATGCTTGGAACAATGGCTGTTTTGGCCGACTCTGGCGTTGGAAGCGGTGCTATGGCTGTGGCGGGGCGGGTTTGGAACGATTCAGTCAAACTGGGGCAAGTTGTTAAAACCGCCATGCGCCTGCGCCGCATTTTTGCGCTTGCTGCTATCGTTGTTTTGTCGCCCGTTCTTTTTCTCTGGCTTGGCGCTCATGGCGCCGGGGCCATGGAGGCGGCTAGTGCCACGATTATCATTGCCCTCACGCTATATATCCAAACCGGGAACGCTATTTTTGGACTCGTTCCGAGAATTCTTCTTCAAACCGACCGAATTCAGAGGGTCGAGTTTTTCACCGCGCTGGTTCGGCTTGTAGTGGTCTGCGCGGCATCCTTGGTTTTCCTGAACCTGACAACAGCCCTTCTTGCTACGGTCGTTGCTGCTGCGTTTCAATGGTCTCTATTTCGGAGGATTACCAAAAATGATTTTCAGCAGAATGTTGGTGTTGACTCGGAGATCAGGACGACAATCCTAAAAACAGTAGCGCGGCATGCCCCCAGTGCTGTCTATTTCTGCATCCAAAGCCATGTAGTGGTTTGGTTGCTGGGCATCTTTGGCACTTCAGCGACTATTGCGGACGCGGGTGCACTTGGTCGTTTGGCTGTGGTTTTTATGATTGTAGGAAACATTCTGGCTTCACTGGTCATGCCGAGGTTTTCGCGTTGCCACTCCGCTGGGTTGTTATGGCGACGCTACCATCAGGTTCTTGGTCTGCTTGCATTGGCACTTTCCATTTTGGTTCTGGCGGCTTTATTGTTCCCAAAGCCGATGCTTTGGATTCTCGGAAACAAATACCAAAATCTTGAAAAAGAGTTTGTTCTGATGGTCGTAGCGCAGTCTCTCAACTGTTTGCTTATGGCGGTTTCTTCTTTAAACATTGGTCGAGGGTGGATCATCTCTCCATGGATAGTAATTCCCACAGGCATTTTATCTTACACTTTATTTTTCCTGTGGGTTGGTGCGTTTACCCTTTCGCAGATTCTCATTGTGGGAATACTTGCAAGCTTGGTTTGTATTGTATTAAATTATACCCAGGCAATTGTTTCCATGGGGCGGATGAAATCGGAACAGAAATAACCATGAGTTTGCCCTATCTTAATCAACTTCGAAATCGCAAACATTCATTTCCAATGGGTATTGCAATAGAAACTCATTCTGTAGTTTTGGTTGGTTTTTTTCAAAGCAGTTACTTAGCAGATGAATCTTCTAATTCTTTGCAGTTCGCTGAACCCCGGTAAGGATGGTGTGGGTGATTACACGCGGTGCCTTACCAGAGCTCTCCGCGAGCGTGGCCATGAGGTTTGCATGGCTTCGCTTCATGAAAAACCTGGCAGTCTTGCGGCTTCCGACGACGACGATGAGCGTGTATTGCGATTAACGAACGAGTTGCCATGGAAAAAGCGTGCGGATCAATTGGGACGATTCTTTCAATCCCATCAGCCCGATCGGGCAAGCTTACAATATGTTCCTTATGGATTTCAAAAAAAAGGCTTGCCGTTTGCGCTGCCAGCCTGGCTTGCCTCTGCAGTGCCGGTGGCTGGATGGCATGTGATGTTTCACGAACTCTGGGTAGGGATCACTCGCTCGTCCCCTTGGAGGCACAAACTGGCGGGCTTTTTCCAGCGCGGCATCGCCAAGAATTTGATCAGTCGATTGAAGCCCGTGGCGGTGCATACCAGCAATCCGCTCTATCTGGAATTGCTGCAAAACGCGGGCATCCGCGCGAAGCGCCTCCCGCTTTTCGGAGCCATCGATTTGGACGAATCTCAACAGGGTTGGATGGCCGATCGTCTTGTGGAGATGGGAATTACTGCATGCAATCGCAAAGAGTGGTTTCTTGCCGGAATGTTCGGCAGTTGCTATCCTGATTTTCCCTTGGAGAGGCAAATACTCGGGGTTTACACGAAAGCCTTACAATCCGGAAAAAAATTAGCCCTTTTTGGAATCGGTGGCGGGGTCGGGACGGGTGAGGAATGGGAAAAGCGTGCGGAGAAAGTCCTGCCGGGCATGGTGGCGCGTCACTTTGGCCACCAAGACGCTGCGCGGGTTTCGGCGCTTCTTCAATCTTTGGATATGGCCATGCCATCGACTCCCGCCGAGTTCTTGGGCAAAAGTAGCGCAGCCGCTTCGATGGCTCTTCACGGAGCCAGTTTGGATAACTCCTATCGCGTGGATATTCCGGAGTATCGGCACCTGCGTTTGGCGGACTGGGCGCAGGAGGATCTTTTTTGGCCCTTAGAAAAAGTGGCTGTAGAAATGGAGTCTTCGCTCGCCGCTTCCACCCCGGCAGTCATTTCGAAGTGAGTTGAAAAAGGAAACTCCCTCGAGGCTCTCGCCTACTTTATTTTTCGCAGGCCGATTCTTTGAACTTTATCGTCTTGTGCTTAGCTTTGTTTTTTGTTTTGTGAGTTTCGCAGAGTCCTTTTGCCTAGCAGATTGTCTTGCTCTTGGGAATGTATTCCTAAAATCGTGGATTCCAGCTCGGGCCGTTGGCGGGATTCATAAAATCTGTTAGCTTTGGTGTATGAAAATCCTCTTCACATCCAATCGGTTTTTTCCCGATGTAGGAGGGATTGAGTCTCACTCCGAAATCCTCGCGGAATTTTTGCTCCGAAAGCGATGTGGAGTTGTGCTTGCCACACAGTCAGTCGGTGGCTCCGCCGTCCGCGAATTTAGATACCCAGTTTTGCGACGGGCTGGGGCAAGCGTCCTACGTCAAGCTCATCATAATGCGGATTTGGTTTACCAAAACAATATCGAGTTGGGATCGCTGTGGCCGGGGGTTCCTTTCCGCAAGCCTCTTGTGGTTTCTATCCACACTTGGCTGCGCAGACCTGATGGAAGAAGGCGCTTAGTGGATTTCCTAAAAAAACTTGTCCTTCACCGTGCCGACAAGGTCATATGTGTCAGCGATGCGTTGCGGAAGGACACCTTTGCCAAAGCGGAAGTGATTCCAAATCCATATGACAACAGGTTGTTCCGCAGGTTGTCTGGCATGCAGCGGGATCGGGCTGTGGTTTTCTTGGGTCGGCTTGTTTCCGACAAGGGAGCGGACATATTGGTGGAGGCTTTTTCCAGGTTGGTTGCCGATCGGGAGTTGGTAGATGCTTGCACACGGCAGCGAGTTGAATGGCGCCTTACGATTGTGGGATCGGGCTGTGAGGAAACCACATTGAAATCTATGGTGGCTTCCATGAGTCTTTCCGATCGGGTGGAGTTTTGCGGTGCATTGGCAGGGGAAAAACTGGTCTCGATTTTAAACCGCCACCGGGTGATTGCTATTCCCTCCCGCTGGCAGGAGCCCTTCGGCATGGTTGCCCTTGAAGGCATGGCTTGCGGATGTGTGCCGATTGGCTCGGATGGGGGAGGGCTTCCCGAGGCAATCGGTCCGGGTGGGCTTACCTTCCGGCGTGGATCGATTGAAGATTTGGTGGTGGGTTTGAAGCGTCTTTTTCTGGAACCCAACCTGGTCGATAAGTTGGAGGAGCGTGCTGCATCCCATATCGAGAGGCACTATACGGATACTATTTGTGCCAAATATCTTGAAATTTTTCGATCAGTATCGATGGGGAGTGCTAAAAAAAGGCTACATGACGCTTGAAGAAAAACGCCGTTTTGCGGCTGAGGTAACAGGTGGAACCAGTGCAGAGCCTTGCTATGCTTTAGCAATGGGATTGCTCCGCGAGGCATGCGCCGGAGGAAGAATTTTGGAGTTTGGTGCCGGAACCGGACGGTTCGCCCTGCGGTTGGCGGGTTCGACACACTTCACTGGGGTTGTCTGTGCAGACATCCTTCCTATGCCGCCGGATTTTCCTGATTCAATCGAGTGGATCGATTTCGATTTGAACCACCCGCTTCCACTTGGGGATGGTATTTTTGACTCAATCGTCTCTGTCGAGGTGGTCGAGCATCTAGAGAATCCACGGGCAGTTTTCCGTGAATTCTATCGGCTCTTGAAACCTGGAGGCACGCTTGTGCTCACCACGCCTAATCAGGAAAGCTTAAGATCGTATGCAAGTTTGCTTTTTTGGGGGCATTTTGCAGCATTCTTAGGATCCAGTTATCCTGCTCATATTACTGCTTTGCTGCGTAAAGACTTGGAGCGCATCTGTGTGGAGACTGGGTTCGGAACGCCTCGATTTGCGTATTCAGGTGAAGGTCGTATCCCGAAACTGACCATGTGGCGCTGGCAAGATTTCCTTCCGTTCCTGCGCGGTCGAATCTTTAGCGACAACTTTGGAATAGTTGTGCGAAAATGAAACTGCCTGCAGTGGATGTTTTGCGCGGTATCGCGGCGCTCGGGGTGGCATGGTATCATTCGCGCGTCGATCTGTGGGTGGGTTTCAAGGCGATCCAAGCGAATCCGGCGGAATTCACCGGTTTTGACCGGGCGTTGAGTTGGTTCTCGTTGCCGATTTCACAGATGGGATCGATGGTCATGCTGTTTTTCGTGTTAAGCGGATTTTGTATTCACCTTCCCATGGCAGGAAAGACTCGCATGATCGACTGGCGCGCTTATGCAGTCAGGAGGTTTTTCCGAATTTACCCTGCCTATTTCGCAACATTGCTCCTTTGTCTCGCAGGCGCTGGAATTTTATTTTGGCAGGGAGTTGGTCAGTTGCCCGCACTCTCCGAATACGCGACCAGCACTTTCATGTTACAAAATTGGGTTTCTGGTCACCAAATTGGAATGAATCCCTCGCTTTGGTCAATTCCTGTCGAGGTGGAGCTTTACCTTGTCTATCCACTTCTTCTTTGGATTCACATTCGCTTTGGATTTCGGTGCGCATTGGCATTCACGCTGGTTTGCACAGTTTTCGGTTGGGTCTTTTTCCTCTTTGGCTGGGAAAACCTATGGGGCTCTTTTTTTCGTTACGCAATCATTTGGAATGCGGGGGCATGGTTAGCGGAGCGTTATGTGAGCGGCAATCTTCCGCGTTGGACTATCTGCCATGCTATTGCAATGTTCGGTGTCTTTGGCCTGTCGATGTTGGCCGGACTCGCCGGAATCGATAGCTATCATATCTCCTACGGTTGGGGCTTTTCTTCTTTTCTTCTTCTCTGGTGGTCTTTGGGGCCAGGAGAGACTTTTTTTAAACGCCCAAGTGTTTTGCTGCGGTGGTTGGGTTTCTGCGGCATGGTCTCCTACTCAATTTACCTCCTCCATTTTCCTATTTTCCGTTTACTTGGAGCTATTTGGACAGGAGTTTTTGGTGGTAAACCTGAAAGTTTTTTGGTGCCCACACTTGGCGTTGTTCTGGTGATTCCGATTGCGTGGCTTTTTTACCGATCTGTCGAGGAGCCAGCGCTAAAAATCGGCCGCAGGTTGGCTGGTAGGGTTTGATACAAGATGGTCCTTCTCTCTCATCCTACAGGAAACTCATTTGTTCGCGAGGCCGCTCTCTCGCTGGAAGATTCCGGCGTTCTCGGAGAATTTCATACCTCGATAGCATCTTGCGGAGGGAATATCTTTGAAAAACTTTCTCGTTTGCCCGGTCTGGGTGAAACACGCCGTCGTTCGCTGCCGGCGAGGTTGCGCCCGAAATTGAAACTTCATCCGCTGCGCGAAGCCTTCAGGTTGGCGCTTGCTCGGTTGGGACCCAATGCGTCGGCTGCCTGGGGCAATGGTTTTTGTGGAATTGATGCCATCTACTCTTCTCTTGACCATGTGGTTTCTCGCCGCGTTGGCAGCGGAAATTTTTGCGCTGTTTATTGTTATGAAGACGGTGCGCTTGAAACCTTTCGCGCAGCCAAGGCATGTGGTCTGAAATGCATTTACGATCTGCCGATTGCACATTGGAAGGCTGCGAGAAGGCTCCTTGCCGAAGAGGCTGAGCGTCTTCCTGATTGGGCCTGCACCTTGGATGCTCTGCGGGATAAGGAGGAAAAGCTTCGGCGTAAGGATGAGGAACTTTTTTTGGCGGATATGGTCGTGGTGCCAAGCAATTTTGTTCGTGATTCGTTGCCGCAGGATGTCCTAGAGCAAAAACATGTCGAGGTGGTGCCCTTTGGTTCGCCGGAAGTTATGGAA
>JBIJCR010000019.1:0-28261 GCA_044344595.1 Terrimicrobiaceae bacterium | reverse complement strand
GATGCCGCTCTCTCGGTTGGAAATGCGGCGGCCATCGCTGGTGCGTTTGCCAGCGGTGACTACCGTAAACTGGTGGGCTGTTTCGAGGATCGCCTGCACCAACCTTACCGCGCGAAACTGATGCCATTCCTCGATGATGTCATTGCCGCTGGATGCGCAGCCGGTGCTATCGGGGGGTGGTTGAGCGGAGCTGGATCGACGATTGCTTGCGCGGCGCTTCATCGGCCGGACAAGGTGGCAAATGCCATGATCGCGACTTGCGGACTTGAATCGGCCTGCGCCGTCGTAGTGCGTGCCGACAATGCCGGAGTGAAAATCGCATGAGACGTTGGATCGAGGGGCTCGAGTCCTTCGCAATGGATGTCATCCTAGACCGTCGCTATGGGCGGCGCGCTGGAGCATTGCGATGGGTTCTCTCCGGATTGTCAAAAATCTACCGGGCTATTGTGCAGGCGCGCTTGTCACTTTACCGGGGACGCATTTTCCGCAGCCACTCTCATGGATGTCTCGTCATCAGCGTCGGGAATCTCACTGTTGGAGGAACCGGCAAAACCCCCGTGGTGGAAATGCTGGCAAGGGCGCTGCAAGAGGGCGGGCGGCGGGTCGCTATTTTAAGCCGGGGCTACAAGAGTGTGCCGCGTCCGTTTTTTTTAAGGCTCGCTGATAAACTCACGCGCCGAAAATCACTCTTCGTGCCTCGTGTGGTTTCGGACGGAGTTTCGTTGCTGCTGGATTCCCGTACGGCGGGTGATGAGCCCTTCATGCTCGCAAACAACCTGCGTGGTGTCGTGGTGCTGGTCGACCGCGACCGCGTGAAAAGCGGAATCTACGCGATCAAGGAATTCGGCTCGGATGTGCTCATTTTGGACGACGGCTTCCAGTATGTAAAAATGCGGCACGGTCTCGAGGTGGTTCTGATTGATCGTCAGGCTCCCTTTGGCAACGAATACATGCTGCCTCGCGGAACACTGCGCGAGCCGCCGGAGAATCTCCGCCGGGCCACCCACATTTTTCTCACCAAGTGCGACGGCAGCGACAACTCGGAAATCATTGCAAGAATCCGCAGCTACAACCGCATAGCTGAGATTATCGAGTGCACCCACCGTCCGAAGCACCTGAGGAATTTTTCCACTGGCGAGGTCAAGCCGCTGGATTTTTTGCAAGGGTTGAAAATCGGCTCCCTGAGCGGCATCGCCGTGCCCGAGAGCTTTGAATCCGCTCTGTGTGGATTGGGCGCCGAGCTGGAGCTCACGCAGACCTACGCCGACCACCACCGCTACTCCGTGAAGGAGGTAGATCGCTTCATCCGTCGCTGTGCCCGTAGGAATCTTGATGCTGTTCTCACCACTGAGAAAGATGCTGTGCGCATTCCCCGCATCATGAATCCGGAGGTGCCTGTCTATTACATGAGAGTGGAGATTGAAATTCTCGCAGGCCAGGAAACTTGGGAGCGTTTTGTCGGCAGGCTCACGCAGTTGCGCGGCGTGCTGATTCCCGAGCGCTGTTATTGATTTGAGAAATGCCTCCGCGTCGCCTCGTGGCGGGAGCGGAACATTCCGGTGAAGACCACTGGCAAAATCCAACGCGACACAACCCGCCCTGCCAGGCCGCCCTTGAGCAGATACTCGACGCGGTCGGTGAGGAGTGCTCCCTCTGGATGCGCTCTGAAGATGTGGCTATGCCGCCAGATGGCGAACGGCGAACTGAGCGCTGTGTCCACAAGCATGCCAGGTGCCTCGGCTTTCTCCCATTGTCCAGTCCAGCGAATAGGGAGCCCGAACTGCGTGGCTCGGATGTGGAAGGTGTCCCCGGCCTTTGCTTCCTTCTGGCAGAGGACTTCCTGCACGGCCAGTGAACGGGGCGCAATGAGCGTCATGTTGCACGGATTCTCGTGGAATTCATAGAGGGCTTCAGGAGTTGTTGTGATTGGCGTGGAACTTTCGAAAACGTAAGGCTTCATGGAAAAATGCGCTTGACCTATTTGTGGCATCAGCAAGTTTGGCGCGCGCCTTTCGAGTTGCTTCAAATTTCTTGTTGCAAAATGAAAGGCCGCTCATTACTCACAACCCGCAATCCAATTCAATCACATGTCTGAAAAATCCATCGAAGAAAAAGTAAAAGATATCATTGTCGAGCAACTCGGAGTGAACGCCGAACAGGTCACGCCCACAGCCTCCTTCATCGAGGACCTCGGAGCAGACTCGCTCGACACTGTTGAACTCGTCATGGCCTTCGAGGAAGAATTCTCAGTTGAAGTTCCCGATGAAGACGCTGAAAAACTCCAGTCTGTCGGCGATGTGATCAAATACATCGAAGAAAAAGCCGGTAAGTAATATTTCGGTTTTAGTTTTAGAAAAACCCCGCCTCGGCGGGGTTTTTGTTTTCAATCGACTTCCGGGTCCGGGGTTTTGCAGGATGCCGGTATGAAGATTCTCATTGCGGCCAGCGAAATGACCTCCGTCTCAACTTCCGGGGAGCTTGCGGATTTTGTTGAAGGATTGGCCGCCCATCTTGGTGCTGTTGGTCACGATGTCACCGTCGCTCTCCCGCTCTTCCGCTGCGTTAGAGAAAACAAGGCTCTCGGGGCGAAACGCTCCAAGACGAGGTTCTCTGTCCCGGTCGGTTCGGAAAATTTATCCTGCGAGCTCTGGGAGGCTGCCGGTCCACGGGGAGTGAAGCTGCGCTTCATCCAGCGGGAGGAGTATTTCGACCGCACAGGCCTCTATGGCGTTGATGGCCGCGACTACCAGGACAATGCGGCGCGTTTCATTTTCTTTTCCAAATGCGTGACAGAGCTCGCACGTCTCAATCTGCCGGATTCTGTTCATCTCGTCGGCTGGCAGGCCGCTATGGCTGCGGTATTCATTCGGGATCAAAAACTGCCCGTCCCCACGGTGCTCTCACCTTTCTCGCTCGATTACCAAGGTAATTTCTGGAGCCATGACTTTGCATTCACCAATTTGCCGGGCTCCTATTTCTCCGCAGAAGGGTTGGAATTCTACGGCAGCATGAATTTTCTCAAAGCTGGGATTGTTTTTGCGGATGCCGTCGCGCTTCCAGGTGGACGTTTTGTGGCCGAGGCCCAAACGCCGTTGCATGGATGCGGTCTCGAGAATGTGCTTCGCGAACACTCGGAAAAGCTGGAGGCCATCGCATTTGGATTCGATGAAAAGGACCTGCCTATTGTGAAGGCTGATGTCAAATTTCGCCTCGCCGCGCGCCTCGAATTCTTTCCCTCCTCCGACTCCAAGTTGGCCCGTATTTTTGTGGTGGATACGATTTCCACAGGCGGTGAGGGTATCGATCTACTCTTGCAGGCTCTGGATTTGATTCCATCGCCCGACTTTTGTGTGGCCTTACTGGGGCCGGTCGCCAATGAATCCATCGAGATTCTCAATATAGCCCTCCGGCGTCATTCCAAGCGTCTTGTACATTTGCCTGAGGTTGATGGGGGGCTCTTCGCCCGTGTCTTGGCGATGGGGGATTTTGTTCTGGTGCCCGGACCTTTGGAGCCGCGGAGTGCCTTTGTGGCTGCAGCGATGAAGAACGGCCTTCTTCCAGTCTTAGAGTATTGCCCGGGCCTTCTGGATTTAGTGAAGGACTTTGATCCCGTGACCGGCTCTGGAAACGGTCTGATCTTTTATCGTCACTCGGTCGCTGCACTAGCCGATGTTGTGAAGCGCTCCCTCTTCCTGTCGGTGGGAGAGTGGAAAATTCTTTCGCAGCGCGTGCGCATGACGGATTTTTCGTGGGGACATGCTGTGGCTCGCCTCGAAGAACTACAGCGCCGTCTTCTGCGTAAAACAGGCCGGAGTTCATTATAAAAGGTGGCGATGCAAAGGCGCTGGATCTTTCCTGCGGCATCGGATGCCGCATCGCTCTCACGGGTCAGGCACGAAGCGGATGTGCCGGATTTCCTCGCCGAATTACTTTTGAAACGCGGGGTTGCCGATGGAATATCCGCCGAGGCCTATTTGAAACCCCGATTGCGCTCCCTCAGTGCTCCTGAGCAGTTGCCGGAGATGGAAGCAGCGGTTGCAAGGATTCTGGCTGCGATGGATCGCCGTGAGAAGGTCGTTCTTTACGGAGATTACGACGTGGATGGCATCACTTCGCTGGCTATTCTTGCGCGTTTTTTAAAAGCATGTGGAATCATGGTTCCATGCTTCCTGCCTCTGCGTGCCGAGGAGGGCTATGGTCTCAGTGAGGCCGGGCTTGAGCGCTGCCTGGAAATGCACGCGCCGCAATTGCTGTTGGCGGTGGATTGCGGAACGACTTCGGTGAGGGAAATTGCCGCACTTCGCCGGCGTGGAGTGGATGTCATTGTCCTCGACCACCACGAACCGGGCGCCGAACGCCCGGACTGCGTGGCGCTGGTGAATCCCAAGTGTGGGGCGGAGTTTCACTATCTCTGCAGCGCCGGCGTGGTTTTCAAACTTGCCCATGCCATTTTGAAGGCCCGCCCGGTTGAGGGTCTCGATTTGAAGGATTATCTCGACCTGGTGGCGCTTGCGACCGTCGCCGACATCGTGCCGCTTGTGGAGGAGAACAGGATTTTTGTCAGGCACGGCCTCCGGCAAATGGAGCATACCCGATGGGCTGGATTGGCCGCCCTCCAGCGTGTGGCGGATGTTCCCGCGCCGGTCAAAGCAGGAGATATCAGCTTCCGCATGGGGCCGAGGATCAATGCTGCAGGGCGCCTCGGGCCTGCCATGGAGGCTCTCCAACTTCTGCTCGCGGATGACCCAGCCGAGGCCTCGCGTCTCGCAGAGGGACTGGATGCCCATAACCGCGAGCGCCAGGGTGTGGAGCGTCATGTTGTTCGTGATGCCGAGGAATGGGTCGCCAAAAATTTTAATCCCAAGACTCAGGCTTCGATCGTCGCCGGCAGTCGGGATTGGCACATCGGCATCCTTGGTGTGGTCGCCTCGCGCATCATGCGGCAATATCACCGACCTACCTTTATTATAGGATTCGATGAGTCGGGGGCGGGCAAAGGCAGTGGACGCAGTATCGAGGGGCTGCCCTTGGTCGCGATGCTCCGCGATTGCGCCGGGCACTTGGAGAAATTTGGCGGACACGACATGGCGGCAGGTATTTCCTTGAGCGAGTCGAGTCTCCCCGCATTTCGAGAGGCTTTTGAGGCCGCAGCCCAAGCGATTGCCAACGAGGAAATGCTGGCACCGCGCCTGCGTTTGGATTGTGAGTTGGGGTTGGAAGACATCGACGCCTCGGTGCTGGAGTCGCAGGATTTATTGGAGCCTTTTGGAAATTCGAATCCCCAGCCCGTCATGTTCTCTCGCGCCGTGGCTCCTGCGGGTGAGCCTCGTGTCATGAAAGAAAAACACCTGCGGATCGATTTTCTGTGCGGTCGCCGCCGCGTTCCGGCTATCTTTTTCAATGCACCGGTAAATGCCATGCCGCGACCGCCGTGGGATATCGCCTACACGCTGGACTGGAATGTCTGGCAGGGTCGGGCCGAACCGCAGTTGAGGATTCTCGAGGTGCGGCACGCGGAATGACCCGGCTTTCCCCCACGACGGCACTCGAAGGGTTGCCTTGGGTTCCACCAACTCGCGTGGCCGCTTTGCGGCGCTTGAGGTTGCACACGCTTGAGGATTTGCTGCGACACTTTCCACGGCGCTATGAGGACCGCAGGAAGTTCAACCGCTTTCCGGATAGTCCCTCGGAGACGGCCGTCTGCCTCTTTGGCGTGGTTAAAAAGACGAGCTACAAACGCTTTGGCCCACGCCGGATTTTTGAGGCGATTCTCGAGGATGACAATGCTGGCATCCTGAGCGATCCGATCACCCTCCGCTGGTACAATATGCCATGGGTGCAAAAAATGATTCTCGGAGGTCAGCGTCTTGTTGTTTACGGCAAGCCTCGCGAGCGCTCCAAGCGTCTAGTGATCGAACATCCCGAATTCGAGGTCATCGAGGACGAAGGCGGGGTCTCCCTGCACTTCGATCGCATCACACCCGTGCACGGCGCCGGGGATGGCTTGCCTGTCCATGTTCTGCGCGAACTCATCCACCATGCTCTTGAGGAAGCCGACCTGAGCGCAATTCCCCGCCTTTGGCCAGAGGGGAGTGGAGGAACGCCCTTACTGCCGGATGTTTGGAGGGCAGTTCATTTTCCGGTGGATATGGCTGAATGCGAGGAGGCCAGACGCCAACTCGTGAGGGATGTCTTTTTCGGAATTCAGCTTATCCTCGCCTCGCGGCATGCCTCGATGAATAAAAAAGGAGGTT
Organism: Terrimicrobiaceae bacterium; assembly: GCA_044344595.1. Classification (GTDB taxonomy): domain Bacteria; phylum Verrucomicrobiota; class Verrucomicrobiia; order Chthoniobacterales; family Terrimicrobiaceae; genus UBA967. The sequence continues at coordinate 22,007 of JBIJCR010000019.1, read as the reverse complement.
TTGTGCGTCCAGGAAACGGTTCTCTTTGGCGGAGGGTCGAGGAGTCCCTGCCTTTCGTGCTTACTGATTCGCAGCGTGTGGTGATGGATGAGATTTCGACCGATATGGCATCTCCGCACCGCATGAACCGTCTCCTTCAAGGCGATGTTGGTTCTGGAAAAACCTTGGTGGCGCTGCGTGCCATGATTCAAGCCCACGAGTCGGGTTGGCAGGCGGCCCTCATGGCGCCTACACAGATTTTGGCCGAGCAGCATTATCTGAACTTCCGCCGTATTCTGGATCCTCTCGGAATCCCGGTTGTGTTGCGGACCTCCTCGCGCCGTGAGGATTCCGTGAAGGCTTCGGATTTATTTGAATCGAACCCGAGCAGTCCCGTGCTCGTGGTCGGCACGCACGCACTCCTCTTTGAGAGCGCGGAGTTTGAGAACTTGGGCCTGGTTGTCATCGATGAGCAGCACAAATTCGGTGTGCTTCAGCGCACCAAGCTCATCGAGCGGGCGGATGCTCCCGATGTTCTCGTGATGACGGCGACACCCATTCCTCGAACGATCACCCAGACGCTCTATGGTGATCTGGATGTTTCGATTTTGAGGCACCATCCTGCCGGCCGGGGGCCTGTAGTCACGGCTGTTCGAGAGGTTGGACGTTTGCCGGCCATCGTGGATTTTTTGCGCATCGAACTCGCGGCCGGTCGGCAAGCATACATCGTGTATCCCCTCATCGAGGAATCGGAGAAACTCGAAGTCAAAGCTGCCACGGCCGAGTTTGAAAAGTGGAGGGATCTCTTGGCTCCCTCCAAGGTTGGTATCGTTCATGGAAGAATGGATGCCGAAGCCAAGGAGGCTGCTATGCGTGAATTCCGCGAGGGTAGGCTCTCCGCGCTTGTAGCGACCACGGTCATTGAAGTCGGAGTCGATGTGCCGAATGCCACAATTATGATCATTGAGGAGGCCGGGCGCTTTGGCCTTTCCCAGATGCACCAGCTTCGCGGTCGCATTGGCCGCGGACCTCTGAAATCCTGGTGTATTCTTCTTCACGATGGTGCCACAGGCCTCGCCCTCGAAAAGCTGGAGGTTCTCGAAAAGACATTGGATGGCTTTGAGATCGCTGAGGCCGACCTCCGACTGCGCGGTCCGGGCGATATTTTAGGCACCGCCCAGAGCGGGTTGCCATCCCTCGGGCTCGGCGACTTGTTGAGGGATGCTGATATTATGTCCGAAGCACGGCGGGTTGCTTTGGAAGTGCTTGCACAAGACCCTGAACTTCGGAATCCCTCACATCGATTAATGCGTGAATATGTTTCTAAGAACGCTGCGTGCCAAGAGCTCTCCGCAGGCTGATTTCGTGCCTTGTCAAAAGCACGCGCCGGTTTATTATTGCACGTTAACTATATGCCAGCCGCCAATGATCTCCGCAAGGGAATGGCCATCCGCTATAACGGAAACCCAGCCATCGTTCTCGATATTCACCACCGCACGCCCGGAAACCTTCGCGCTTTTGTTCAGTGCATCATCCGCTACATCGGGACCGGCAAATCCGCCGACATCCGATTCTCGTCCACAGAAAAAGTGGATGTTGTGGACGTAAACCGCCAGCCCCTGGAATTTAGCTACAGCGACCATCAGGGTTACCATTTCATGGACCCTGCCACTTACGAGACGATTACGCTCAACGAGTCGCTTATCGGCGATTCCAAGCAGTATCTTGTTGAAAACCTCAAGGTCGAAGTTCTCAGCATCGAAGGGCGCCCTGCCCAGATTGAATTGCCCTCCTCGGTAGTCCTCAAAGTAGTAGAATCCGCTGAAGGCGTCCGCGGTGACTCCGCAAACAATGTCCAAAAGCCTGCCACTCTCGAAACTGGCAAAATCATCAATGTTCCGCTATTCATCAAAGAAGGCGAAATGATCAAGGTCAGCACTGTCGATGGCACTTACATGAGCCGCGCCTAAGAATTATCAAAAAAAATCCATTTGACTTTGCGTTTCAATGAGCGAGTTTGAATTTCTATGAAAAAAATCGCACTCTTCGCAGCAGTAGTCGTAGCTTTGTCCGTATCAGCCGCCATGGCTCAATCCTGCCCTGGAGGTGGATGCGGCGGTAGTGACAAATCCAAGGAAGAAAAAACTGGAACAAAAGATGGTGAGAAAAAGTCTCTCACTGTTGAAGTTGCCTTATAAGAAATTTTCGAAAATTTTCTTCCAACGAAATTAGCGGGTGGTCTTCGGATCACCCGCGTTTTTGTTTGCCCGGCTGTTTCGCTTCTTGGTGAGATCGAGTGGGAACAGTGCGCGGCTTCGTTTGCTTAATATGCATTCTTTTCGTTATTTCCGCTCTTTGCGCTTTTGCTCACGGTTGGCTCGGTATTTGTCGATCCGGTTTCGGCGATTTCGGCGGTTGAAAAAATCTTTCCGATGGATGACAGTCAGCACGACTTGGTCTGGAAAATGTCGGAGTCACTTCAGCTGGCGCGTGGGGGTGTGTGGATAGCCTCTTTGTTCGTGCTTGTGTAGAGTCCGTTGCGGTTCTTTCAGGCCTTACTGCAGGGTGTTAATCGGGCCTGGCACCGGGCATTGCCCCCGTGGTGGAAGTTGCCTGTGAAAAAATTTCTCATGATGGGAGTCGTGGCCAGTGCGCTGGTATTGGATTTGGTCGTGCCGGCGATTTTGCAAGTGGCTCTCAAAGCACTCCTTGCCGCGCAGGATTTGTTGGGTAGCGACGTCTCTTTGCCGACGCCGGGCGAAATGACGATCCCATACGCATCGGGTCGTTATGTGCTTGCCGGCGGGCTACTTTTTTATGCCTTGGTTGTTCTCTACATGCTGGCTCCCGGGCGTAGGATTTATTTTCGGCAGGTCTGGTTGGCCGCTCTACCTGTGGCCATAGCTCTCCAAGCTGGACAAAGCTTTTTTGGGAGCTGTGTCTCACAAATTCTGAACTACAACACCATTTATGGATCCGTGGGAGCAATCATGCTGGCCCTCATGTGGGTCTATCTGGCAGGAGTGATGATTTTTTGGGCAGTTGCTTCTGCGTATTTGCTGATGGCAGCTGAGAGACTACTCCATCCAGTTCAGAAAATTGAAATTCGCGGAGATCATCGCTGTCACCACAAAAGCAGCGGTCAGAAGGCCCCCGGCAACTGCCATGGCAGTTGATACGAGAAGGACGCGGATGAGTGGATCTTGTGGATCGGAGGCTTGTTCGGGCATGGAGCGATTCAAATAGAGGGAGCCGAGTTTGTCAAATCACTCGTGGCGCAGGGCTTTCACTGGGTCAAGGCGGGCTGCGAACCATGCAGGGATGAGAGCTGCCAGCGAGCATATTGCAAAGGCGCTCGCGCAGATCAGGATGACATCCGATGGCACGATTTCGGCAGGGATTTCGCTGAATTGGTAAATCTTGGCAGGAAAGATCTCGATGTTCAATGCAGACGACAGAAAGCGGCTGACCTCGTTGCGGTATTGAACCATTGTAATGCCCATTGCGAGGCCAGTGAGTGTTCCAAAAACACCTACGACCATTCCCTGTGCGACAAATACTCCAATGATTTGGTGCGTCTGCGCCCCGAGCGCCTTCATGACTCCGATCTCGCGGGTTTTTTGAACGGTTACTGTGATGAGCGTGTTCATAATGCCGAAAGCCGCGACCAAAATGATGAACATGAGAAGAAAAAACATGACATTCCGTTCCATGCGGATCGCATCGAATATTTGCTTGTTCATGTCGATCCAGCTCATCGCAAATTGGGGCTGTGGGAGGGAGGTGTTTAGTTCATCGCGCACCGAGTTGGCGAGATAGGGGTCGGTGGTAGCCAGCGCCAGACCATGCGCACCTCCTCCGAGGTTGTAGAGTTCTTGGCCGATGTGAAGCGGCACGAGGAGGAACTCGCTGTCGTAAAGATAGCGTCCGCTTTCAAAGATTCCAGCCACCTCCAGTTCGGTTGGCAGGATCATTTGCTTCAAAGCGGAGACATCGGCGGACTTGTCGCCCGAGCGCTGGATGCGGTCGAGTTCCTCGAGGATCTGGTTGAAATTGCCGGGCGAAAAAATCGTCACATTCTTTCCGATGCCCACCCCGAGTTCGCGTGCGAGTTCCGAGCCAATAACCGTCTTGCTGCCTTCTAGGTCGTAGCTGCCATCGACAATAAAATCCGCGACATTCACTACTTTGCGCTCTAATTCGGCATCTACGCCACGGATTTTTGGAGCTAGGCGGCGGTTCTGGTATTCAACGATCACCGGTCCTTGAACGAATGGCGCTGCGGCTTTGACGTGCGGATTTTTCATCGCCTGTTCAGTTGTGGCCTCCCAGTTTTCTAAAAGCCCCCCATTACTCACGATGACATGGGCGTCGAAACCGATGACCTTGCGGCGGAGTTCCTGCTCGAAGCCGGTCATTACCGAAATGACCAAAATCAAAACCATGATCCCTAAGGTGACTCCAAGAATCGAAACTAGGGTAATGATCGAAAGAAATGTGCGCTTGGGCTTGAGGTAGCGTAGCGCTATAAAAAGGCTGAAACTTTTTGGCATGGGTCGGGTCATACGGTTACTCTGGAGTTGCGCTGAGCGCATCCCTTGTTTTGGCCGGGATGGGCGCTGGTGCATGAAGCGCAGGGTCGATATGGCAGAGCGTGGTCTTGCCGCGAAAGCATGCTGTGCCATCTGCTTTCGCTGCTGTGAATGAAAGGACGAGTGAAGAGGTGTTGATCCTATCCATACTTAAAAAGATTATGATTTCATCCTGGAAAAGGAACCCTTTCGAATAGTCGGCGTGAATGGAAACGACAGGCCAAGCGGTTTTTGAATCCATAATGGGCACGCTCCGGCTTTGAAAAAAGTCATGAACTGCTTCTTCGATGATCACCAAGAGGCGGGAAAAGTGTGCGACTCCGGCAGCATCTGTTTCGGAAAAGCGGATGGACCGCCGGTAGACATGTGTGGTAGATATTGACATTGTCGTTTCTCTCCTACCTGTTTTCACTCGGCAGGGAAAGGAAACCACAACACCATGGCCCCGCCGAACGTAATGATTATAGCCTCCATTGTTTCTGCCCGGAGTTAATTACCCTATCGCATCCTGCTTCGGTCTTTGGAAGAATGGTCTTACTTTATGGTTTCTCATCACAGCTTGAAACTTCGTGCGGGAACGCGTCCTAACCTGCGTGGACTCGTGGGGGGAGAACGGATTTCCTTTTCAGGCATTCGCCGCTTTGAGTGGGAGCTTGAGGATTTGGGGGGCTTTTCGCCGCTGTGGCTGGATGCTACCATGATTTATCCCAAGGTGTTCTGGAGATCGCGTTCTGGAGCGGCGCAAACATTGGCGATTGGAGAATTGCGGGCAGGCAGCCTGCGGGATTTGTTGCCGCTCCTGAATGGCGCTGAGGAGGGTGTCCGAATTTTTGGAGGTGAGCGCTTTGATGCAGCGGCCGATCCAAAGGAGGGTTGGAAAGAATTTCCCGATCGCTACTTTTTTATTCCGAGGGCTGAGATCATCCATGCCGGTGGGCGCACACTGCTTGCGGTGAACCTAGCTGAAAGTGATATGGCGTTGGACGATTTGGATGATTGGGTTGCGGCTCTTGGGGAGTGCCACCTGCGTCACCAACCTGCTGTTCTGACACGCTGGGATATCCCAAATTTTACTCAATGGTCTTCGGCCGTCGTTGCCGCGCTGGAGGGATTTGCTTCGGGGCCATTGCGTAAGGTGGTTCTAGCTAGGCGCTCCACACTCGATCTTGTGGAAAAGGTATCGCCTCACCTTCTGCTTGCCGTGTTGATGGGAGCTGCACCGGCTTGTTTTCACTTTTCTTTTCAGCCCTCCGCATTGGCTGGAGCTTTTCTCGGAGCCAGTCCAGAGTTGCTTTATCGTCGCATTGGGGCACGCCTTGAGAGTGAGGCCGTCGCCGGCACCCGCCCGCGCAGCCTTGATGCCGCTGAGGATGAGAGGTTGGAATCTCAGCTCTTGAAACTTTCCAAGGAACAATTGGAGCATCGCCTTGTCGTGGAGGCCCTGGAGAAAACATTCGTCAGCCTCTGCGTTGATTGCGCCTGCGATAAAAAGCCAGGCGTGTTGAAACTTTCCCGGGTGCAACACCTTCGAACTGCGGTCTCCGGAACGCTGCGCGGGGCGGTTGATGACGCCGCAATTCTTGAAGCGTTTCATCCGACGCCTGCCACATGCGGAGCGCCCGTTGCGGATGCGCTGCGTTTTCTCTTCAATCACGAGAAGTTCGACAGGGGGTGGTATGCCGGTCCGTTTGGATGCGTTTCAAAGGCGTCCACGGAATTCTCTGTCGCGATCCGGTCGATGCTTGCCAAAGGATCTCAGGTCGAGGTTTTCGCAGGGGCTGGGATCGTCGATGGCTCTGATCCCGAGCGGGAGTGGTTCGAACTCGAGGACAAAATCTCGGGCGTCTTGAATGTACTTGCGGCATGAGAGGTGTTGCGTCCAACCGCACTTGGGGGCATGCAATAGTGGACGGGCTTTGCCAACTTGGCGCAGATCGTTTTTTTCTCAGCCCCGGAGCTCGAAGCGCCCCATTGGCTGCTGCCTTGAGTGGGCACAATGTGACCACCCATTACGATGAACGCGGCATGGCTTTTGCCGCTCTGGGATGGGCGATGGCAACAGGAGGCCCCGCCGTTTGCGTGACCACCAGTGGGTCTGCTGTGGCAAATTTGCTTCCTGCATGCGTGGAAGCTTTCCACTCAAATGTGCCGCTTATCTTTTTGACAGCAGACCGTCCCCCAGAGCTGAGGGGCAGCGGTGCAAACCAAACGATTCATCAACCGGGGCTCTTTGGATGCTTTGTTCGCTATGCCGTGGATTTGCCATGTGCCCAGGATGCGGGAGCTCTATCCCGTCTCTCTGATGTGCTTTCGGAGGTTGTCACGGTGGCTATGGGTTTCCAGTCGGGACCAGTGCATTTGAATGTTCCGATTCGGGAGCCTTTGCTCGAAAGTGGGGTCGTTGCGGTTGATCAGAAAATTGAGTTTTCGAGAGTCCCTCATTCATTTTCTTTCGATTGGCCATCCGATTTCGATTTCCAGAGGTTCGCATCCGGCCGCGGCGTTTTCGTCATCGGTAGATTGCCTGTCGCGGAGCAGTACCGGGTCGGTGACATTTTGGATTTGGCAAAAAAAATGGGCTGGCCGGTCTTAGCGGATGCCACTTCTGGGGCGCGTTTTCAGCCCGGGATCATTCGCCACGCGGATTGGATTCTCCAGCGCCACGATGTGCCTTGTCCGGAGAGAGTCCTGCATTTCGGGGGGGCGCTTGTTTCGAAGCGCATCGGGAAATGGTTGTCTCCATGTCGTGGCGCCGACTGCCTGCAAGTGCGGATGTTCCCGGAGCGCCTAGATCCTTGGGAACAGCACCCCTATTTCCTCCGTTCTGGGATTCAGCAGTTCTGCGAATCGGTCAAGCCATTTGCTCTTCCGATGGCCGCCGACACTTGGATTGATTCCTGGCGTAGGGCGGATGTTGCGGTTGCTGCAACAATCGAGGCGGAATTGCCAACGGATCATGCTGTTACCGAACCAGCGATTATCCGGGTTTTGGCGGATGTCGCTGCCGATACAAATTGGCCGGTGTTTCTTGGAAATTCGATGCCGATCCGGGATTTTGATTCCTGTGTGGCTGCGGTTTCGAATGATGTCGTGAAGGTTTTTGCCAACCGGGGAGCCAGTGGGATCGATGGGAATATCGCCACTGTTGCTGGTTTGGCCCTTGGCTGCGCGTCTCCTTTTCTGGCCGTCATGGGTGACCTTGCCGCACTTCACGACTTGAATTCCCTTCCGCTCCTGTATGGCCTACCTGTTACGCTCGTGATCATCAATAATAGCGGTGGCGGCATTTTTCGTTTTCTGCCGATCGATGTGGAGGAGCGCTTGCTGGAAACCCCTCATGAGTTGGAATTTCGAGGATTCGCACAGCAATTCGGAATCGAATATCATCAAGTGGCCTCGCTTTTGGAATTGCGCAGATTGCTCGGAGAGCGCCATGTCGCACCGCGAATTCTCGAGTGCCGCACAGACCGTGCGCAAAACCATGCTCTTCACCTTCGTATCAGAGAGGCTTGCAGGGCGCTGTCGCTGTCATGGATCGATTGAAATTTCATACTTGTGGCAATGGCGGGCATGTTTTGCTCTGCCTACACGGGTTTCTAGGTGCGGGTAGTGATTGGGAGAAATTTACCGATTCTTTCCTACTGCACTGCCCGGAATGGCAGGTCGCCCTGATCGATCTGCCTGGTCATTCCGACGAGGAGGTTGGTTGGATTTGTCCGACGGCGGATGAATTTTCTCAATCTTTGCGTGACTTGGTGGCGGCCAAAGGGTGGGAGACAACGGCGATTGCTGGTTACTCTCTGGGTGGGCGCCTGGCGCTTCATGCGGCTCTTTCTTTTCCCGAGGTCTTTTGTGTTTTTATCGGAATTTCAACCACTGCTGGAATCGAGGATGATGCAGAGCGTTCTCGCCGGGCGGATTCTGATTCTGCTCTCGCCTCGCGCCTTCGTTCGGGTTCAGAATTTAGCGCGTTCTTGCGCGAGTGGTGGCATCAACCGGTCTTTGCATCGTCCTCGCGATCGAGTGCCGATTTGGAAAAATTTGTCACTTCCCGTCAAAGGCGTGACCCTATTTCCATGGCGGCGTGTCTCGAGACTTGGAGCTCTGGTAGGATGCCTTCGCAATGGTCTAATCTTTCTAAATATCCTGGGCGTGCTTTCCTACTCAGTGGAAAGGCCGACGGTAAATACGCAGCTGCCGCTGCGCGTATGCAGACGGCGTTCCGGAATTCGGAGCAACTCTGCATCGCTGATGCCGGACATCAGCTTCTCATGGAAAGGCCCCAAGAAGTGGCGCGCGCCATGGCTGCTTTTCTTAACCAACGCTAGTGCCCTAACGTGGCAACACGATCGTATGATTTGATCCCGAAAACGGATTTTTAGACTGGAGGGCAGGATAGAGAGGATTTACAGGAAAGGCTTTGGCTTTTGTTTGATATCGCACAAATCATTTCAAACCCATCGCATCATAAATAGATCATCCTCTGTGTTCTCTGTGCGCTCTGTGGTTAATTCTACCGTATTGGGGTTGAAGTGTTGTTCTTCAGCGTCGTCCAAATTCCTCTTCGGATGAAGCAAAACGACTCACCGACACCGCCCACAAAAAAAGGCGCCCAATTGACGCCCTGCGCCTGCACATCCGAGACGTCCACGCTTTCGTCGTTTGCGCTCCAGCGCGCCAATCTCCATCAAAAAATGATTCTTATGATATTGCAGATAGGTCTATGGATGTTTAGAGGCTGGGTTCCGAATCCAGCATTCACGGCTTGCTGCCATTGCGGGTTGCGGAAAGAATTATGCTGTTATGCATCATTGCGGATTTTCAACGAGAGTGTTTTGTTACGCTCTAGCGAGAACAGTAATTCATAAATCATGAGCCTCTCCGATTCCATTACAGGCAGTAAAAGCCTATCGGATGAACTGCCTTCAAAGCGGCCATTTCACCTCATGACCAAGCCGATCGGGCCGATTTGCAATCTCGACTGCGAATACTGCTTCTACCTCGAAAAAGAAAAACTCTATCCCAGCAGCGAAAATTTCAAAATGCGCGACGATGTGCTGGAGACTTACATAAAGCGCTATATCGCTTCGCAGGACACGCCGGAGGTTACCTTTGCTTGGCAAGGGGGAGAGCCAACACTTCTCGGCGTCTCCTATTTTCGTCGTGTCCTGGAGCTTCAGCAAAAACATGCGGGAGGTAAAAAAATCTTAAACAGCATCCAGACCAACGGCACCTTGCTCGACGATGAATGGTGCGCTTTTTTCACGCAGCACGGCTTCCTTGTCGGCATCAGCGTTGACGGCCCGGCACACTTGCACGACGTCTATCGCCTAGACAAAAAGCAACGCCCCACTTTTGATCGCGTGATGCGTGGGCTGGATTTGCTGAAAAAACACGGCACCGAGTTCAACACCCTCACCGTTGTCAATGCCCGCAACTCGAAGTATCCTCTGGAAGTTTATCACTTTCTCAAGGAAATCGGCAGCAGATTCATTCAGTTCATCCCACTGGTCGAGCGGAAGGCTGATGCTGCCGCCCACGCCCAAAATCTTGATCTCGCCGCACCGACCGATGGAGAGTTTTCTGAATCTCCAGTGACCCCTTGGAGCGTGCAGTCTGTGCAGTATGGCGAGTTTCTCTGCGCCATTTTTGATGAATGGGTGCGTCAGGATGTGGGCCGCCAGTTTGTGCAGATTTTCGATGTGGCACTTGGCAACTGGGTCGGAGCTGGATCAGGGCTTTGCGTGTTCTCCGAGAAATGCGGTTCGGCGCTGGCCATTGAGCACAACGGCGATCTCTACTCCTGCGATCATTATGTGTATCCACAATACCGCCTCGGAAACCTGATGAATCAATCGCTCGGCGAGATGGTACAATCCCCGCAGCAGATCCAGTTCGGAAATAACAAGTCGGACAGCTTGCCCCGCTATTGCCGCGAGTGCGAGGTACGCTTCGCCTGCCATGGCGAGTGTCCGAAGCACCGCTTCATCCGCACCCCGGACGGTGAGCCTGGCTTGAACTACCTTTGCGCGGCATACAAACGCTTTTTCAACCATGCCGACCCTTATATGAAGACCATGGGCGAATTGCTGCGTCGTCGAGTCGCCCCTGCACAAATCATGGGTATCCTCGCTCATAGTGAACAAAAGGCGCGATGGCAAACCGCCGGACGAAACGAACCGTGTCCCTGTGGCAGCGGAAAGAAACGCAAACACTGCCACCCTGCAGTCCCGTAATAAGCCGCTTCCGAAGTTGCATCAGATTCGCAATAGACCACCATTGAGATCTCTCTATCGGATTGGCAACGATCAAAGAACGCATCATAGAAATTGATGCTTGAAAATGTGTTTTTGCCGATCAACTCCAGGTTGGCTTGATGGTCTGCTCTGGGCATCCACATGGGTTGACTCCGGAGTTCGACGCATTTGCAGCTTCCGGCTGTGTTAACCTGAATCCAGCAGAAATAACCACAGAGCGCCCAGAGAATGATCTGTTTATGATGCGATGGGTTTCAAATGATTTGTCCGATATCAAACAAATGCCAACGCCTTTCCTGTAAATTCTCTCCATCCTGTCCTCCTGTCTAAAAATCCGTTTTCGGGTAAAAATGCCTAGTGACAAAACCCGATCTTCACCTTGAGCTCTCTAAGCATTCGAGTGGCACATGGAGTGTTGGATAGAGGAAGGGTACATCATGCCAGATCATGTGCACATGCTGTTGTGAACGTGCCGCCAAAGATCGCGGTGTCGAGCGTAGTGGGCTACATCAAAGGAAAGAGCGCGATCCATATCGCGCGGCACTTTATGAAGCGCGGAAGGAATTACGCCGGGCAGGTATTCTGGGCACGAGGGTATTTCGTGGATACGGTGGGGCGCTATATAGAAACGATCAGGCGGTATATTCGCGGTCAAGAACAAGAGGACCAAAGACTCGAGCAACTGGAGATGCCTTCGATTGAATCGCAAACCAACGCAAACAACAAAAACCAACAGCCGCTTTGAGCGGCTCCAGCTCACAAGCATCCCGCTTTGCCGGAGGTGCCTTACTTTACACAAAATGAAGTTCTGCGCTTCTAAAGGGTCGACCTCTTCTTCCCTAGGGCGCTAGTATCAAAGAGGGTCATTGTTCCCGGTTAAGGATTCATGAGGTGGTCAAAATCATCTTGGTTGTAAATTCCGCCACACTCGAGCTGCACAAGTATTGCATGAAGTACTAACTGCGGCAGGTGGTACTCGGCGAAACGCTTCAAACCGCAATGGTGTGGGGCAGGGGGAATCCATCGGCTCCTGGGCAATGCACTTGGGTATGGCTGTTGCCCGTTGCTTGGAGCTTTTCGAGAATTGTGCCGGTCGCGAGTGCTGGAGCGTTGCAGTCCTCGCTTAAATGCGCGAGGAGGACATGGCGTAGATTAGGGCTTGCGATCTCGGCAACGAGGTTTGCTGCGGCTTGGTTGGAAAGGTGGCCGTGTCGCGATAGGATGCGTTGCTTCACAGACCAGGGGCGTTTCTTATCATTTTGCAGAAGTGTCTCGTCATGGTTCGCCTCCACGAACACGGCATTGACGCCGCGCGTTGAGTTCACGACGTGACGCGGGGCGTGTCCGAGATCGGTAAGAACGGCGAAGGAAGAGGGTCCGTGCCTGAGAACGAATCCTACAGGATCGGAGGCATCATGCGGTACGGAGAAGGGATGGACGTTGATTTCTCCGATTTGAAAGGCAGCTCCGCTTGAGAAAAAGCGCCACTCTGCTTGCATTCCCCCTTTGCGTAGGCTGTCTGCAGTGAGTAGGTTTGTGAAGACAGGGATTTCATTTTTTCCGCAAAATCCCTTGAGGCCACGCGTGTGGTCCACATGCTCGTGGGTGAGAAGAATTCCTGCCAGGCTCTCCGGGGGCGTCTCCATTTCTGTAAGAAGCGAGCTGAGACGTTTCGCGCTGAGGCCTGCATCGATCATAATCGAGGTCCCTCCCGCCTTGGCAAGAATGGCATTTCCCGAGCTGCCACTGGCGAGGATGGAGACATAAATCATCACCTTCCTATCGTATTCAAAAAGGTTCCGTCATTGCGAGTCGAAGATCGGTGCGCAAGAGAGGGCTTGCAGTGAATATGCGTCACGGGTAGAGCCTTCGGAGATGAAAAGTTCTTTCACACTTCGCAGGTGCGGCAAAGAGTGGGGTGTTGTTACCATGGTAGTTGTTTCCATCTTGCTCCTCGCGGGATTCCGCGTGCTTCGGGCAGTACTTCTCCCTGAATTGCCAAATTTCTCTCCTGTATCCGCAGTGGCTTTTTGCAGTGGGCTTTTCCTGCCCGGTGTCTTGGCTTGGATCGTTCCCATTAGCGTACTGTTTGCTTCCGATATGGCATTGGCTGTGCTTTTAGGGTATCCAGTATTCAGCTCAGCTCAGTTTGTTTCTTGGATCTGCATCCTGGCGGGCATAGGAATCGGCTGTCTTCTGTCAAAGGTGGCCCTCTCAACGCTGCGGTTTTTTTTCGCTCTGATCGGTAGCGGGCTCCTTTTTTATCTCGGGACCAATACCGCCGCGTGGATCTGCAATTCCTCGTATCCGCGAGGGTTGGGCGGGCTTTGGATGTCGCTCACCACAGGATTGCCCGGATTTCCTCCCTCGTGGATGTTCTACCGCAACGCGCTAGTATCGGACCTTATCTTTGGAGCACTGCTTTTGGCTGTTTGGACTCTGGCCCGTTGCGCCGTGAGGCAAAAATTCCAGCTCCACAGCGCCTAATCAAGGAATTCTGCTCATTCAGAGAATAAAAAACCCGACCCTGTTGCGGATCGGGTTTTTTATAGGAGAAAAAGAAGACTCTAATTTACTTGGGGACTGGTATCGGGTCGGGAGTAAGTGCCTTTGACAGGGAAGCTAGGCCTTTATATTTTTTGCCGGTTTTTTTAACCATTCCTCGAGAAACTAAATTCTGGAGTTTCTCATAGGCTCGAAGGCGTAGCATCTCTTCGCCGCCGCTGGCTGCGTTGCGAGCCTTCAGACGCTCATGAACCTGATCGAACAATTGCTTGAATTCGAAGGAAGTTTTCTTAGTAAGAACCGCCACCAGTTCTTCTGTTACCAAATCAGGTCCGCGTCGGGAGAACGCACTTTTACGTTGCATAAGCATTAGGAGAATTTATTACCATGATCCTGCGGACTTGTCCACCTTTTGTTTCCTTATTAAAGAGAATAAAAATTAAGATATCTGTAACTAATTCTATTCTAGTTTTATAAATAATATAAGTTGTGAGCATTTGAATTTGCCTGAAATCCTCTGCGGGATGCAAAATGCCTAAGTTTTAAGCTAATCGGATTTCTGGATCGACTCAAAAGCAATGGGCCGCCGAGATCGGCTCTTGTGTTTTTTTGAAATTAGGATTTACAAGGAAACTTAAGTGATGCATCCTGCCCCTCCCGTTGCTCACGTGGCGGAACTGGCAGACGCATACGACTCAGGATCGTATGGGGTAACCCGTGGAGGTTCGAGTCCTCTCGTGAGCATAATTCCTTATCCGGATATTAAAAAAGTGGATAATCAACTCGCCCAAAAAAATCCGGAGTTCGTGCGAAGCACTTTTGCTTCGATTGCCGGCCGATATGATCTGGCGAATCACTTGCTCAGTGGCGGAATGGATTTTATCTGGAGAGCCAAGCTGGCACGGCTCGTGGCAGCGTGTCACCCTTCTGAGGTTCTGGATCTCGCCACCGGCAGTGGAGATTTGGCCTTGGCTATTAAAATGACCTGCCCGACTGCGCGAATCACCGCTGCGGATTTTTGTCTGCCGATGTTGGAGCAGGCGCGGCTCAAGGGAGTCGAAAGGTTGGTCCAGGCTGATGGCTTGGCTTTGCCATTTTCCGATGGATCGTTTGATGTGTTGACGGTCGCCTTCGGCCTTCGCAACATGGCGGATTGGAAGGCGGCGATCATCGAGATGCACCGCGTCCTCCGTCCCACAGGCGTCTTGTTCATTCTGGATTTTTCGCTTCCTGAGTGGGCTCCCTTGCTTTTGTTTTACCGTCTATATCTCCACCATGTGTTGCCACGCCTGGCACACTGGGCGACCCGGCGCAAGGAGGCGTATGAATATCTAGGTGGCTCGATCGAGACCTTCCCAAATGGTCGGAAAATGAATTCCCTTCTGGAGGGATGTGGATTTTCCTGTGAGGCTCCGAGGCCTCTCACGCTCGGCGTTGTATCCATCTACCAAGCTCGCAGGGAGGCATAGCTTTTGATTTTTTTCGTGCTGTTCCAAGATGAAAGTTTGACCTATGTAGCAGGGAGTCTCTCCCCGTTTCACGAATCGCTCTGCCTCGCGGGCGATGTGTTGTTTTAGTCGCCGAAGGAGATTTCGACGGCGCGGGCGTGTTCCACTAATTGGCCGCCGGGATCGACGCGGCGTATTTTGTGGACAGCGTCGGAGATGTGGACGGCGCAGGTCGAGTGGTTTTTGTAGCTCACCATTGAGCCAAATTTTTCCTCCTTGAGTAGCTGAACGGCTTTGATGCCGAAGCGGGTGCCGAGGATGCGGTCGAGCATTGTGGGCGCTCCTCCGCGCTGGAGGTGGCCGAGGACACAGGTGCGAACTTCCTTGCCGGTTCGGTTGCCGATTTCGCGTCCGACGATTTCCGCAATCCCACCGAGGCGGCTTTCTCCAATACCAGATTGAATACGGGAAACTTTTCCATCTCTTGGTTTCGCTCCCTCTGCGACGACGACCATCGTGCATTTGGCGCCTTCCTTTTGCCGTCGCAGGACTTCGGCTGCCACTTTGTAAAAATCAAACGGAATCTCCGGAATGAGAATAATATCTGCACCTCCTGCGAGACCCCCGTGTAGGGCGATCCAGCCGGCGTGGCGGCCCATGACTTCGATCACCATGACGCGTTTGTGACTCGTGGCTGTGGTATGTAGCCGGTCGAGAGAACTTGCAACACATTCGACGGCGGAGTCGAATCCGAATGTCATATCGGTAGCCTCAAGGTCATTATCTATGGTTTTTGGAACTCCTATGACTGGCAGCCCGGCCTGGTGCATCTGGAGTGCTGTGTTCAGGGATCCATCTCCACCTACGACAATGAGTCCGTGGAGATTCAATGTCTGAAATGTTTGCCGCGTCTTGCCGAGAACCTCAGCCGGTATGAAAGAGCCTTGGCGGCCATTGCTGCGCGAGATGAATTGGCCTTTGTTGACGGTGCCAAGTAGAGTTCCCCCAAGGTGCATGATGCCGGCGGTGGCACGGCGGTCTAGTACGACATGAGTTGCGGGAGTGAGGAGACCTTCAAAGCCGTCCTGAAAACCAATCAATTCCCAACCGAGTTTTTCGGAGGCGCGGCTGGCAGCGCGTAGAACGGCATTGAGGCCGGGACAGTCGCCGCCGCTGGTTAGAATTCCAATGCGTTTGCGCTCCATGGAAGCGGCTTAGAGACTGGTTGATTTTTTCGTCGGACGGCCTTCGGCAGCCCAGGCGTCGTAGAGGCTCCAGCCGTGCGCAAGGAGGGATTGCCCTTCACCGAAGCGGTTCGGGGAATTCAGCAGCACAAGATTGATACGGCGAGGGGTTATGAATACTGTTTCGCCTTCTCGCTGGGACTCCGGGGAGCGGGCGGAGGAAAGGATGAGGCAATCCCCCGCACGGCGTGTACGGCCGGTTTTCACGCCGTCTATGCCATCTTTGCCGAGAAGTTCGTTGGTGTTGTTGATTTCGATGGGTGTGTCGATTCCACCCCGGAAGATATGGATCTGGCGGGATTTTTGGGACACATAGAAAGCGAAGCCTGCATTGTTGTAGGCGTATCGGACGAGACGGGCGAGATCCTCCGCCGTTGAGTAGGGAGTGGCAATATCCGTGCGGTGATCCATTCCTGAGGGGTTGAGGAAAAGAGTTCGCTTCATAAATAGCGTGCGGGCCAGAGCATTCATGTGGGCGACGAAATTTTCCACAGGAGGTAGTCCTTCGCGATTGGCGATCTGGACGCCGATGTGTTGCGCAAGGGTGTGTGCAGCAATATTGTCCGAGGCGAGAAGTGCGCAGTAGATGAGGTCACGGAGGCTTACTGAGTCGCCGGGTTGAAGGCCGACAGTGCTCACAGCTCCCTCTGCCATGGCGTTAGCCGGGACCTCGGCGAGTGCTGCAAGGTCGGCCTTGTTGAGGTCCGCCCAGTCGAGAGCCACGAGTGCCGTGGCGATCTTTGTCAGGCTGGCAATCTGGACCTTGGCGTTCTTGTTTTTGGAATCCAGAATAGTTCCCGTCTGGTTGTCGACGATGATGTAGCTCTCGGCCGCTTGTGAGGACCAAAGGAATGCGCTGAGAAGAGTGGTGGTGATGAGTTTTTTCATAGCACTTGCTGCGTGAAAAGTAGGTATGGGTGCGACCATAGCGGCAGGGAATGCTGATTCAAATCCTTTTCAAAAAAGAAGGATTTCCCCTGCGTGAGGACGTGGTATTCACGCATGATGCGTATTCTTTCCGGCATCCAACCTTCGGGAACCCTTCACCTGGGAAACTACTTCGGCATGATGAAGCCTGCGATCGAGCTTCAGAATCAGGGTGAGGCCTACTATTTCATAGCGGATCTCCACGCGCTCACCACGGTGCACGATGCCGCCGCGCTACGTTCCAATGTGCGGGAATTGGCTGTGGACTTTCTTGCCTGCGGACTGGATCCGTCGCGGGCGGTTTTTTTTCGTCAATCGGATGTTCCGGCCGTCACAGAGTTATCATGGATTCTTAGCACAATGACACCGATGGGGCTGCTTGAGCGTTGCCACTCGTTCAAGGACAAGACAGCTCGCGGCTTGGGAGCCTCACATGGGTTGTTTGCGTATCCGGTGCTCATGGCTGCTGACATTTTGATTTGTGACAGCGATCTTGTGCCTGTCGGTAAGGACCAGAAACAGCATTTGGAGGTCACACGAGATATCGCTGTGAAGATGAATGAGACCTATGGTGAAATCTTCAAACTCCCGCGAGCGAGCATTCGTGATGAGACGGCTGTTGTGCCGGGCCTGGATGGGGCGAAGATGAGCAAGAGCTACAACAACACGATCGAAATTTTCGCCCCCGAGGCCGCGCTGCGGAAAAAAATCATGGGCATCAAAACCGATTCCACACCGGTCGAGTTGCCCAAGCCTGTCGAGGGTTCCGTGATTCTTGATCTCTACAAGCTTGTGGCCTCAACCGCGGATTATCAAGATATGGTTGATGCATTCTTGAACGGTGGAACGGGCTATGGAGATCTAAAGAAGCGTCTTTTCGTTGGAATCTGGGAATATTTCGCGCCATTTCGCGTCAGGCGTGATGAGATTTTAGGCGATATCGCTTTTGTCGATCGGGTGCTGGCCGACGGGGCTGGGAAGGCACGCGAGGTTTCAGATCGGGTTATGAAGCGCGTTCGGGCGGCTGTAGGTATTGGACGAGTTTGATTTAGATTGAGAGTCCGGTGTGAATAGCTGCTCCAAGGGCATTGTCTCGCGTGAGCCCAAATTGAAATTTTGTCAGTTTGTGAATCAATAGGGCGAACACTTTTCCTAGATCTCCGGAGCAATAAGCAAATGGCGGATGCCCCCTTGCGGCGGCATCCGCTTATCAATTTCTATCGGTGTCAGTTGCCAGTGGCCATTCCTGCTGGAATGACGTGGACCTTTGAGCTGAGGAGTTCGAGGTTAGTGAATGCTTTGATCGACTCGATGGTCACCTTGCGTGTGCCATTTTCGGCTGGCAGTTCCAGAGTGGTGCCTGTTGCGGCTCCGAGGAGGGCTTGGCCCACGCCTGCTTTGTAGGAGACGATGCCGAGGTCGGGCGCGCTATCCCACGCTCCGAGGATGCTGAAGGTTTCTTTGGATCCGTCCTCGTTTTTGACGGTGACCACGGTTCCTATGGAGACGGTGGCTATCGCGGGATTCTCGAAGTTTGTTCCACGGGCGATGACGAGTTCTCGTTCCATTTCGGCGCGGCGGCGTTGGAGGACGCGCTGGTGCTCCTTGGCGGCCTTGAATCCGGCGTTTTCGCGGAGATCGCCCTGTTCCTTGGCGATGTTGATGTCGCGGAGGTTTTGCGGGATTTCCTTGGTGATGAGATTGTCGAGTTCGGCTTTGCGTTTCTCGAGGCTGGCCCAGGAGACGATGAGGTTGTCGGCCTTCTCGTCGTCCTGATGGGCACCTGTGATCATGCTCTGTGTGTCCGGGTAGAGCTTGACGATGCGGGCCATGAGCGAGCGTTTGGAGAGGTCTTCAATTGCCGGAGTGAGCATGAGTTTCCGCATGGAGTCGCGAACGACATCGCGGCTGGCTCCGATGAGGAGGTCGCCGATGAGATCGCCGTCGTCGATGAGGAGGTCTTTGAGTCGCGAGGTGCGTTTTTCAGCGAGGAGGTCGGCCTCCAAGGCGCTGAAGACGGCGGCGAGAAGTTCGGCGTTGAAGAGGGCCGGGAAGCGCTTATCGCGTTCTTTGCAAAGCCAGATGAGCATCTCGGAGGAAATCGAACGCTCGCTGATCCATTTCTCCACGATGGCTTGGAACTGCTCCTTGCGTTTGTGTTTTTCAAACAGGCGGCAGATGTCAGAGATCAGGCGGGCGCCTGCGGAGGGTAGGAGCGCAATGGCTTTATCGCCCCATGCCTCGCCGAATGCGGGCTCGAGGGCTTCGAGTACGCGTTTTTCCTTCGAGCTGGGGATGGACTCGAGAATTTGGCCGAGTTTTCCGGGTTCAGAGGCGATGATGTTGGCTATGGTGGGTGATTCCGCGCCGGCTTGGAGATTGGGGAATTTCTCAAGCAAGTCATCGCGGGCGATAAGAATCTCAATGGCAGATGCCGGGTTCAGGCGACGGGCGCGCAGGGCGGCTTCTTCGATGAGCGTGACGACTTCCTGAAGTTCATCTTGGCTGCCTGCGAGTTCGTCAAGGGATTTCGACATCTCTTCCAGTGCGAGAACCTGATCGCGCGTGTGGCGTGCGGAGCGGAATCCATCGAGGAGACGCGATCCGGAGTTCACCGGGGTCTCCAGCAGCACATAGGGATCGGTTTTTTTGGCTGGCATGCCAAATTGGCCGTCGGACTTCATTTTCTTCCGGGCGGCATCCCACCAGCGTTTCATGGCGGCACCGTCGAACACGCCGGGACTTAGAGCGGACGAGATCTGATCGCTTGTGGCTTTGCCGCCGAAGTCTGTGAGGATTTTTTTGATCAGCTCGGAGGAATCGGATTTTGCGAGTTCGCGGACGCTGTCAGGATTGGTCTCACGCTGCGCAAGGATGTGGTCCCCGGGAATCGGCGTGAGGGTTTCAGCCGCATAGACTGCCTGCATGGGATGGTTTTTCTTTGCCTTGAAATCAATCAGGACCTGACCGGCGAGAAGGTTCCATTCCGCGACACGTCCGAAGCCCCAGCTTTTGTGGGTGCAGTAGGATCCGGGCGTGAGACGGGCGAGCCTGTCGGCAGTTTTCTTATCTAGGGTGCCGCTCTCAACGGCTTGGGCGAGTTCATCTGTCATCCCCTCTGTTGTCACAGAAAACCCCCTATTGATGCAAGGGGAAGAAAAACGAGGCTTCCTGTGGACGGTGAAGTTTTCCCTTGCGGGTTCGGAAGGTCGCGGCAATGTCTGCGGCCATGAGCAAAAATGAGGAACAGGTGTTGGTGGTGAAACGGGAATTTTTTGACGGTTTAGGAAGCTTTCAGGGCTTGTGTCGGAGGGTGGATGACTACCTTCCTGCCTTTATGAAAAAGGAGCACAACTTCTTCGTGCCTCGTGGCGCGGCGGAGGAGGATCCTTCGCTTAAGCAGATCATTCCCTACGCTGTATTCCGGCATGGTGGGCGCATTCTGCATTACACACGCGGTGCGAAATCCGGCGAGAAGCGCCTCGTGGCAAAATCCTCGATCGGCATTGGCGGTCATGTGAATGACACAGATGAATGCCAGCATTTCGATCAAGCGACTTACCACAATGCCGTGAAGCGCGAGATCAGCGAGGAACTGCGGCTCGGCGGCGCCTTCACTGAGCGGGCTGTTGCTTTGATCAATGATGACTCCAGCGAGGTTGGGCGGGTGCATCTGGGTATCGTGCACATCGTCGATTTGGAAAATGACAGTGTGAGTGCCGGGGAAAAGGCGATTGCCGGGTTGGGCTTTGCCACGCGCGCGGAGTTGCTTGCGCGACGGGATTCCTTTGAAACCTGGTCGCAGATCGTACTCGACGGGTTGGATGAACTCGACGTCTTTTAGCCAGCGCTCTTGCATGGCGCGGCGCGGTTTTGCATGATTTGAGTGATGGACTATTTAAGGCTGGCGCGTCGTGTTGTTGAGATCGAGCTTTCCGAGATCGAGGCCATGGCCGCGCGCTTGGATGTGCAGTTCGTGGTGGCCGTAGATCTGATTAAAGCAGCCGTGGAGCGGCGGAATAAAGTCGTTGTCCTTGGCGTGGGAAAATCCGGGCACATTGGCGAGAAAATCGCAGCCACTCTCACCAGCACGGGTTGCACGGCAGTCGTCCTGAATTCTCTGAATGCGCTGCATGGCGACCTTGGAATCGTTGCCGATGGGGATGTCGTGCTGGCCCTGAGCTACAGCGGGGAAACTCAAGAGTTGCTTGCTGTGCTTCCGGCCATCGTTCGCTTCGGATTGCCGATTATCGCAATCACTGGCGACAAAAAATCTTCACTCGCTAAGGCTGCTCAGATCGTGCTCGACGTTTCTGTGACGCAAGAGGCGTGTCCGCTCAATTTGGCGCCTACCTCAAGCACGACAGCGATGCTGGTGCTTGGAGATGCCCTTGCCATGGTGCTGCTCGAGAGCCGGGGCTTTCAAAAAGAGGATTTCGCCAAATTCCACCCCGGTGGGAGCCTTGGACGTTCGTTGCTCTTGCGGGTGAACCAAATCATGCGTCCGCTTGGTGAGATGGTAGTCATTTCCCCCGCCACGCCTATAGTGGCGGCCATTCAAGCCATGACATCCAAGCGGGCCGGCGCGGCTGTGGTCACGCATCCCGACGGAACGATCGCTGGCATTTTCACCCATGGCGACTTCGCAAGGCACTTTCCTGAGAACCCTGGCATCGGTAGCGCACCGGTCGGAGATTTTATGAGCCCGCAGCCTGTGACTGTGGCTGGTGACAAACTTGCTGCCGAGGCTCTTCAAATTTTAGAGCGCCACCGTATCGATGATCTAGTGGTGATTGATGAAGGGCGACAACCGATTGGGGTTGTTGATTCGCAGGACCTCACCCGCCTCAAGATTCTTTGATACTTGCCTTTCACAAACCCCACGGTGTTCTCTCGCAGTTCACGCCGGATGGAAGCCCGAATCGTCTGCTGGCGGAGTTTGGATTTCCCAAGGGCGTGTATGCTATCGGCAGGTTGGATGCAGACTCCGAAGGATTGCTGCTGCTCTCTGATGAAGCGCGTTGGAATGCCCTTCTGCTTTCACCAGTAGGTCAT
>JBIJCR010000051.1:0-15883 GCA_044344595.1 Terrimicrobiaceae bacterium | reverse complement strand
CTTCCGAGTGAATCGGCTCTTCAGGCGCTTCGTGATGGCGTTCTCCTTGATGGCAAAAGCACACTGCCAGCAAGAGCACGGCTTTTGGACCCGCAACCCGAATATGCTCCACGCGATCCGCCGGTTCGTTTTAGAAAAAATTTGCAGGATTTCTGGATCGAGTTGTGTCTTCGCGAGGGGCGGAACAGGCAGGTGCGCCGCATGACAGCGGCTGTGGGTCATCCGACACTGCGGTTGATCCGAGTGGGGATCGGAGGTTTCCTGCTTCGGAATCTGGCCTGTGGAAGTTGGCGTGAGTTGACTCCCGAGGAAATTGGGATGCTGACGCCGCCGCTGCGCGGCAAAAAAATCGGGCATCCAAGATGATGAGCTTGCCGTTTACAGGATTTCTGGGGTGGGTTATTTTTGGGGTGGATCGTCAATGGGGACGCCTTGGTCACCTTGATTAGTTCTTTGCTTTTTTAGGCTTACAGAATTTTCCGCACTTACACGCGTTGTCCTTTGCATCTTTTAGCCCGAAAACGGATTTTTAGACAGGAGCTCAGGAGACAAAAATCACAAGCGCTCAGTGGCGGGGGTGTTTCTCTGGGCTTTTTGTTCTGCGGCCTCCGCCTCCGTCCGCCCTTTGTCATCTTCTGGGTAGGCTTTCTTCGGGGTTAGATTTTTTTCAGTGCTTGGTGAGTGCGCCATGTATAGTAGCGTTGGAAGCATTCTCGCAATTCTTCCCGCAAATCGCATAACGTTCCGTATTCCTTCAAGTAGACATCGTTGTATCCTATATCGATTAAAAGTCTTTTGATGAAAGTATGATACATGCATCAAAATTTTCCCGTCCATGCTCACTCTTATTCCCAAACTTTCCAGTTTGCCTGCCCGCTCGGGCGATTTGAACTGGCTGCCTTGATCGGTATTGAATACCTTAGGTTGCTGCTGGCAGTTCTTGATGGCATTTTCTAGTGCCTCGTTTGTGAATGCCGCGTTCATCGTTTTGGAGACCGCCCAGCCAAGCATCTAGAGCGCGTGCGCCAGTCTATGAATGCACACAGGTAGGCTTGCCCCCCCCTGCGGCATCGGAATGTATGGGATGTCTGTGCATCACAACTCGTCGGCCTCACTGATGTCTCCCCTTGCGCAAATACGAACGGAGTGCTCTCCGAAAACTGTAGTATGGTTCAGATTTCTGCGAGCGTTCCACGCCATCAGGAATTTTTGACACAACTGGAGTGCAGAGAATTTTGATTTTGAATCTGCGTGAATCCAATTAAACGCGCGCTTGCAAAGACGCAGGGCGGTTTCCATGATGTAGTGTTTATGGATGCCATAATCGATCTGCTTCAGAAGAACGCCCTCATGCCGCGCGATGAGATGGCGCGTTTGCTTAATATGACCACCGCCGACGTCGAGGTGGCCATAGCCAAGCTCGAGGCCGATGGCATCATTCTTGGTTACCAGCCCGTGTTGAACCGCGAAAAGTGGCACACCGACAAGGTCACGGCGGTGATCGAGGTGAAAATAACTCCTGAGCGTGATGGCGGCTTCGACCGCATCGCCTCGCGCATTGCTCGGTTCCCGGAGGTGCAGAGCTGCTACCTCGTGAGCGGGGGCTATGATCTGCTCATCCTGGTCGAGGCTCCGAATCTTCGCGCGGCTGCCGCGTTCGTCTCCGAGCGGCTCAGCACGATCGATGCGGTGCAGTCCACCGCCACGCACTTTCGCCTGAAAACCTACAAGGAAAATGGCACCTCCTACACCTTCGAGGCGACCTCCGAGCGTCTCTCCGTTACGCCGTGAGCATCACCATCGCAGACCACATCCGCGACATCCCTCGCTCGGGCATTCGCGACTTTTTTGAAATCGTGCAGTCGATGGATGATGTCATCTCGCTGGGCATCGGCGAGCCGGACTTCGCCACCCCATGGCACATCCGCGAGGCGGCCATTTACGCTCTGGAGCGCGGCCGCACTGGCTACACTTCGAATCTCGGTCTGCCTCGCCTGCGCCGGAGTATTTCCGATTACATCAACAAACATTTCGCCATCCGCTACGAACCGCTCTCCGAGATTCTTGTCTCCGTGGGCGTCTCCGAGGCGATCGATCTCGCGCTCCGCGCCTTGCTGAATGCCGGCGACGAGGTGATTTATCACGAGCCCTGCTATGTGTCCTACGCGCCCACGATCACGATGGCGCATGGCGTTCCCGTGCCCGTCCGCACCCGCGCGGAGGATGGATTTTCCCTGCGCGCCGAGGATTTGGAGAAGGTCATTACGCCCCGCTCCCGCGCTCTCATGTTGAATTTCCCGACGAATCCGACCGGCGCCACGATGGAGCCTGCGGAACTGGAAAAAATCGCCGCCGTCTGCATTCGTCACAATCTCGTTGTGCTCTCGGATGAAATCTACAGCGAGCTGACCTACGAAGGCGCCAAGCACACCAGCATTGCTGTTTTTCCCGGAATGAAGGAGCGTACTGTCTTTCTCCATGGCCTCTCCAAGGCATTTGCCATGACCGGTTGGCGCATTGGTTTCGCCTGCGCGCCGGCTCCGCTCATCGAGGCCATGATGAAAATCCACCAATACTCGATCCTGTGCGCATCGATTATGGGACAGGATGCTGCCATCGAAGCCCTCGACCGCGGCGAACACAGCGTCGCCCAGATGCGCCGCGAATACGAGATGCGCCGGAATTTCATCGTCTCCGCCCTCAACGAAATGGGGCTCGAATGCCGCTGCCCGCGCGGATCGTTCTATGTCTTCCCGAAAATCACATCCACCGGCCTCTCCAGCCGCGACTTCTCCATGCGATTGCTGCAAGAAAAGCAAGTCGCCGTCGTTCCGGGGCCTGCCTTCGGTGGAGGAGGAGAGGGACATGTGCGCTGCAGCTTCGCAACCGCTCTTCCACAAATCAAAATCGCCATGCAGCGCATGGCAGAGTTCGTTGGCGAGTTGAAGCGGGAATCCGCAATGGTGAGTCAATAAAGCCGCTCGCACCTATGGCAATTCCTGCTGAAAAGTGTCGTTCGAATTTTATTGCTTCAAAAAAACAGACATTCGACCAGTTTGCGTTCATGATTCCGGCCACTTCATCTTCCTCAACCAATTCCAGCTTATTCGTGCTTCTGAAAAATTAGGGTCTCAAGACCCACAACCTTCCGCCGCTTGACTTATGGCCCGTAAAGCATCCAGCAAACCCGATTCCACCAGCACCGCCACCATCGGCTTTGAACAAAAGCTCTGGCTCGCTGCCGACACCGCCCTGCGCGATAGCGCATTTGCTTCACGCGAAGCCATCCTGCGGAGCCTTCGCGAAGCGAAGGATAACCTGCGCAACAATCATTTCTCCGCCGCCTGATCCATGGCACGCAAAGCAACTTCCAAGACGGAATCGACAGCGAACCTTGGCTTTGAACAAAAGCTGTGGTTGGCGGCGGACAAATTGAGAAACAACATGGACGCGGCGGAATACAAGCACGTCGTCCTCGGCCTCATCTTCCTCAAATACATCTCCGACACCTTTGAGGAACACCGCGCCAAGCTCCTCGCCGGTGAGGGCGACTACGCCGGGGCCAATGCCGAAGATCCGGATGAATACAAAGCCGAGAACGTCTTCTGGGTGCCTGCCGAGGCCCGCTGGTCCCACCTTCAGGCGCACGCCCACCAGCCCACCATTGGCAAGATCGTGGACGACGCCATGGTCGCCATTGAGCGGGACAACCCGCGCCTGAAAAGCGTCCTGCCCAAGGACTATGCCCGCCCCGCGCTGGACAAGCACCGCCTCGGCGAACTTATTGATTTGATCGCGACGATTGACCTCATCGCGTCAAATCAACCCTCATCCCCAATCCTTCTCCCAACAGGAGAAGGGAGCAAAGAATCTGAACTCCCCTCTACCTCTGGGAGAGGGGCCGGGGGTGAGGGCAGACCGACTCATCGGTCTGTAGATCTACTCGGCAGGGTTTATGAGTATTTCCTGACGATGTTTGCCTCCGCCGAGGGGAAGAACGGCGGACAGTTCTACACCCCGTCCTGCGTCGTGCGGTTGCTGGTCGAGATGCTCGCGCCCTACAAAGGGCGCATCTACGACCCCGCCTGCGGTTCCGGCGGCATGTTCGTGCAGTCGGAAAAGTTCGTGGAAAGCCACGGCGGCAAGCTGGGCGACATCTCCGTCTATGGCCAGGAGAGCAACGCCACCACGCGCCGCCTCGCCATCATGAACCTCGCCATCCGTGGCATCGAGGCGGACTTCGGCCCCGAGCACGCCGACACCTTCCGCCGCGACCTGCATCCCGACCTCCGCGCCGACTACGTCCTCGCCAACCCGCCCTTCAACGACTCCGACTGGTTCCGCAAGGACGACGACGCGCGCTGGCAGTTCGGCGTCCCGCCGAAGGGCAATGCCAACTTCGCCTGGGTGCAGCACTTCATCCACCACCTCGCCCCGCAGGGCATGGCCGGCTTCGTCCTTGCCAATGGCAGAATGTCCTCCAACCAGTCCGGCGAAGGCGACATCCGCCGCGCCCTCATCGAGGCCGACCTCGTCTCCTGTATGGTCGCCTTACCGGGGCAACTGTTCTACTCCACGCAGATTCCGGTGTGTTTGTGGTTCCTTCGTCGCGACAAGTCCGGGCGACCACCCTCATCCCCAGCCCTTCTCCCACGGGGAGAAGGGGGCAAAGGCATCGACCGTCGGAAGCAGACGCTCTTCATCGATGCGCGGAAAATGGGGACGCTGATTGACCGCGTTCATCGTGAACTCACCGATGCCGACATCGCGAAGATTGTGGACACCTACCACGCGTGGCTCGGACTCCCTTCTCCCGCTGGGAGAAGGGCCGGGGATGAGGGTAACCGTGGGCCAGTGAGCTACGCCGACATCGCGGGCTTCTGCAAATCAGCGATGACCGAGGACATCAAAGCCCACGGTTATGTCCTCACGCCCGGCCGCTACGTCGGCGCCGAGGAAGTCGAAGATGACGGCGAGCCCTTTGAGGAAAAGATGCCGCGCCTCGTCGCCGAACTGCACGCCCAGTTCGCCGAGTCCGCGAAACTGGAACAGGCCATCAAAGCAAACCTGAGGGGACTGGGTTATGGCGGGTGATTATCCCATCGTGCAGATTGGCGAACTGGCGTCGTCCATTTCCGACACGCACAAGTTCGGCAAGGAGCAGCTAATTTTCCTGAACACGTCGGACATCTTGCACGGCAAGTTCCTTCATCGCACCTACTCGGCGGTCAAGGACTGGCCGGGCCAAGCGAAGAAATCTATTCGCAAGCACGACATCCTGTTCAGCGAAATAAGGCCCGCGAACGGACGCTGGGCTTACGTCGCAGACGACGCAGATGATTTCGTAGTCTCAACCAAACTCATGGTCATCCGTGCGAAGCAGGACCGTCTGTTTCCAAAGTTCCTCTACCAGTTCCTCACAAGTTCGGAGATTACGAAATGGCTCCAGCATCTTGCGGAATCTCGCTCCGGCACGTTTCCGCAAATCACGTTCGACCAAGTTGCGACTCTCGAGCTTCCGCTCCCACCCCTCGCCGAGCAAAAAGCCATCGCGGCGGTGCTTGGGGCGCTGGACGACAAGATTGAGTTGAACCGGCGGATGAACGCGACGCTGGAGGCGATGGCGCGGGCGCTGTTCCAAAGTTGGTTTATTGATTTCGATCCAGTTCGGCAGAACATGGATCGCAATCAACCCTCAACCCGGCCTTCCGGCCACCCTTCTCCCACTGGGAGAAGGGACGGGGATGAGGGAACCGAAGGTTTACTCGACGGCCGCCAGCCACCCAACCTCGACCCCGCCACCGCCGCCCTCTTCCCCGGCTCGTTCCAAGACTCTCCAATTGGACATATCCCGACAGGATGGCGTGCCGCGCATCTGGGGGATGTCGTCGAAGTGTTCGACTCCAAACGAGTCCCGCTTTCTGGCCGCGAGCGTGAGCAACGCAAAGGCAAGTATCCCTACCACGGTGCGGCGTCAGTGATGGATTACGTCGATGATTTCCTTTTCGACGGTATCTATACGCTCATGGGAGAGGACGGCTCCGTCATCAACGGCGATGGGACGCCAGTCATGCAATACGTCTGGGGAAAATTCTGGGTGAACAACCACGTCCATGTCTTGCGCGGTAAGAACGGCATCTGCACCGAACATCTGTTGCTCCACCTCAAAAACAGCAACATCGCCGCCTTCGTCACGGGTGCCGTTCAGCCCAAGCTCAATCAGGGAAATATGAACCGCATCCCGTTCACGCTTCCGCCAAAAGAAATCGGCGAAGCGTTTGCGAAAACCATCGAGCCGCTATTCGCCCAAATCCGCG
This sequence comes from Terrimicrobiaceae bacterium, assembly GCA_044344595.1. Taxonomy (GTDB): domain Bacteria; phylum Verrucomicrobiota; class Verrucomicrobiia; order Chthoniobacterales; family Terrimicrobiaceae; genus UBA967. The sequence continues at coordinate 9,566 of JBIJCR010000051.1, read as the reverse complement.
CCAACACCGACCAATCTCGCACCCTCGCCACCCTGCGCGACACGCTGCTGCCGAAGCTGCTGAGCGGGGAGTTGAGCGTGGCGGAGGCGGCACAAGCAGCAATAACAGCATGAACAGCAGCACGCCAACGAGCATGATGACGATGATGATGACGACGGTGACGATGATCACCGCCACCACCGCCGGCTAACCCAAATTCAAAAGACCATGGCAACGAAGACAAAGCTCGACCCACGTAAGATGATGGAGAAAGCCATCGAGGTAATGCGTGCGTCCGTCGCCGAGAAGCGCTCAGACGGAAAACCGAACCCGCTGGTCGGTGCCGTGCTCGTCCGGCCGGATGGCTCCATCGAGACTGCCGCGCGTGGCGAGTTGCGTGAAGGTAATCATGCCGAGTTCACCTTGCTGGAGCGGAAGTGCGTGGGCGAAAAACTCGATGGGAGCGTCCTCTTTGCCACGTTGGAGCCATGTTTGAATCGCAACCATCCCAAGCGTGGCTGCGCGCGGCACATTGTCAGCGCCCGGATCAAGGAAGTGTGGGTGGGCATTGAGGACGACAACCCGACCGTGGCCGGCAAAGGTATTGAGCATCTCCGGCAGCACGGCATCACCGTGCACATGTTTGATCGGGATTTGCAGGAGATCATCCTCGCGGAGAACAAGACATTCTTTGAATGGGCCAGAAAACAGACGGAGGAGCCGGAGCCGGAGCCGATCAAGCTTTCGAAGTATGAAGACCCCATCGCCGCCGTCGTGCTCGGTGACCTGTCCGAGAAAGCGTTGGAGCGCTATCGGTCGAAGGCGGGGATTGATCCGGTCGTGGGTTCGGCCGAGTTTGCCCGCTTGTTGCGGCAGCAGGGTCTGCTGAGCGGAGAGGGCGACGCTGCCACGCCGACCGGCTTCGGATTTCTGCTCTTCGGAAAAGAACCGAGAAATGCGGTGCCGCAGGCCGGAGTGCTCGCCAGAGCGGAACTGGCCGACGGGAAGGTATCGCGGGCGGAGTTTGGGCAAGCGATGGTGCTCATCCCCGGCCAACTCGAAGAGTGGTTGAACAAGACTTTGCCCAGCACGCTCGACCGGAGCCGCATGGAGCGGCGCGAGCAGGTGGACCTGCCGTTCGAGATGATTCGCGAGGCGGTGGTCAATGCGCTGATTCATCGCGACTACGACATCGCCGGGCAGAAGTGCCAGCTGGTGTTGAACGCCGATACCATCACGATCAAGAGTCCCGGTGGTCCCATCGCGCCGATCACGCTGGAGCAGATGCGGTCGTTCACGGCCCCGATGAAGAGCCGCAATCCCATGTTGCACTATATATTTGCCCGGATGGGCATGGCCGAGGAACAGGGATTCGGCCTGACCAGTCTGAAGGAGCAGGCGGAGAAGCTCGGGCTTCCGCTGCCGAGTTACTCGATGGAAGGTGATTCCCTCGTGTTGACGATCTACCGGAGCAAGGCAGCGGCGACTGCGACACTCGGCACCATCCTTGAAGAACTGACGGACGAAGAGCAGGAAGGCTGGAAGTTTGTGGCTGGTCGAACGGGCACGACCCAAAGCGAGTATGCTCGTAACCTTGGAGTCACCGCTCGCACGGCCCAACGGCACCTATCGCATTTCGTCGAACTTGGACTGATCCGCCGGGTGGGGCGTGGGCCGGCTACCGAATATCTCAAACCGGAGTTTCTAAGGCCATGATCGCGACACGAATCACGACACCGCGTCGCGATAGACTTCCGGATTCGCGTCCCAAACAGGTATCGCGACACGAATCGCGACATGGTGTCGCGATTCGGCGATTCCCAACCCAAGAATGCCCGAGACACGACATTGGCTGAATCCATGACCCTCACCGAATCCATCGTCGAAGACGCTGCCCTGACGTGGTTCGGGGAGCTGGGCTATGCGGTCGGGCACGGGCCGCAGATGGCTCCGGGCGAACCGGCGGCGGAGCGGGATGCGTTTGGCGAAGTGGTGCTGGTGGGCCGGTTGCGCGAGGCTTTGCGGCGGTTGAATCTCGGCATGCCCGAGGAGGCGCGGGCAACTCTTAAGCGCTACTTAAGAGTTCGATTTGAGAGGAGGCAGCAACCATGAGCAAAGATTCCGAGAATCCGCCGCCGGGCGGTCAGTTCCTCGTTTATCAGGCGGAAAACGGGAAGCTGAAGATCGACGTCCGGTTTGAAGGCGAGACCGTCTGGCTCACGCAGCAGCATATGGCCGAGCTGTTCCAGACGACCAAGCAGAACATCGGGCAGCACCTGAAAAGCATCTTTGCCGAGGGGGAACTGGTGCAGGATTCAGTGGTAAAGGATTCCTTTACTACTGCCGCCGACGGGAAGAACTACGCGACCCGTTTCTACAATCTCGATGCCATCATTTCGGTGGGCTACCGGGTGAAAAGCGCGGTGGCCACCCGCTTCCGCATCTGGGCCACCCGGCTGCTGCGGGAATACATCGTGAAGGGGTTTGTCCTCGACGATGAGCGGCTGAAGAATCCGGATCAGCCCTTCGATTATTTTGATGAACTGATGCGGCGGATTCAGGACATCCGCACTTCGGAGCGGCGGTTCTACCAGAAGATCACGGACATTTACGCGACAAGCATTGACTACGATCCCACGCAGGAGGTGAGCCTGCTGTTTTTCAAGACAGTGCAGAACAAGGTTCATTGGGCCATCACCGGGCAGACGGCGGCGGAGATCATTCATGATCGGGTGGATGCGGCGAAGCCCAACCTCGGTCTGACGAACTGGAGGGGAGCGGTGATCCGCAAGCAGGATGTCTCCATTGCCAAGAACTACCTCAGTGAGCCGGAGTTGGAGGCGCTGAACAACCTCGTGGAGCAATACCTGATCTTTGCCCAGGGTCAGGCGATGCGGCGGGTGCCGATGCATATGGCGGACTGGATCGAGAAGTTGAACGGCTTCCTCACCTTGAACGACCGCGACATTCTCACCCATGCCGGTCGGATCTCGCACGAGATGGCTCAGGTCAAGGCCGAGCTGGAATACGACAAATTCAAGGCCCTCGCCGCCCGCTCCCCCCGCCCCGTGGACGCGGACTTCGAGCAGGCCACGAAGGATTTGAAGAAACTGCCAAAGCCAAAGAAACCCAAGCCACCGAAAAAATGAGCCTCAACGAATCCATCGTCGAAGACGCCGCCCTGACAATGCCTGCGGCAACCCTCACCCGGCCTCTCCCACGGAGAGAGGGGTGGGAGCTCGGCTACGCGGTCGGGCATGGGCCGCATCTCGCGCCCGGTGAACCGGCGGTAGAGCGACGCGCCAAGAGGATCAGTATCAGCATGAGCACGGTGACCACCACGACCGCTGCGACCGCCGCCGCCGCTGAGGGCTCGACGGCGCTTTCAACATCTCGCCTTCAATGGCGAAGCACCTCAATTTTTGGCCACAAGTCGCCATAAAAGACGAAAATTAATAAGTCGCCAGTTGTGGCGAATATCATTGCAAATAGGATTTAGTTCGGCATATTTGGCGAGTTATGAAGATCACAGCACAACTAACCGATGAAAGCGTTCTGGAGGAATTAGGAGCGCGGTTGGCTGGCGCCCGGCTGGGGCGAAACCTGACTCAGGCGGCGTTGGCGGAGCAGGCGGGCATTTCCAAGCGAACGCTGGAGCGGTTGGAATCCGGGGCCGTGGCAACACAGATGTCGGGATTTCTGCGGGTTTGCCGGGTGCTCGGGTTGGTGGAGCATTTCGAGAGTTTGGTTCCAGAGGCGGTGGCCAGTCCCATCGAGCAATTGAAGCGACAGAACGTGAAGCGCCAGCGTGCCTCGGGTAGAAAGGCAAAGGTTGCCAAACCGGGGAAATGGACATGGGGTGACGAGTCATGATCGCGAGGGTGCAGCTTTGGGGCCGGACGATCGGCGCGGTTTCGCTCGAAGAAGGGAGCGAGGTCGCAGCGTTTGAATACGACCCGGATTTCGCGCGCAGCGGGATTGAGCTGTCGCCGCTGGTGATGCCGTTGAGCGGACAGGTTTATCAGTTTTCAGCGCTGCCGCGGAACACATTCCACGGTCTGCCGGGATTGCTGGCGGATTCGCTTCCGGACAAATTCGGCAATGCGTTGATCGATGCGTGGCTGGCGACGCAGGGCCGCACGCCGGAGAGTTTCAATGCGGTCGAGCGGCTCTGCTACACCGGCACGCGGGGCATGGGCGCGCTGGAATTTGCCCCGGGGCTCGGGCCGAAGCCTGGCAAGGCGACGAAGATCGAAGTGGACGCGCTGATGCGATTGGCCGGGGAGGTCTTGACGCATCGCGGCGACTTGCAGGGACATTTTCACGGGGCGGCAAAAGAGAAGGCGCTGCGTGACATCCTGCGCGTGGGCACCTCGGCCGGGGGAGCGCGGGCGAAGGCGTTGATCGCGTGGAACCGGGAGACGAACGAGGTGCGGTCGGGCCAGATCGCGGCCGCTGAAGGCTTCGACTACTGGTTGCTCAAGTTCGACGGCGTCGCTGGCAACAAGGACAAGGAACTCGAAGACCCGAAGGGCTACGGGGCCATTGAGTATGCGTATTACCTGATGGCGAAGTCCGCAGGCATTACGATGAGCGAGTGCCGGTTGCTGGAGGAAAATGGCCGGAGACATTTCATGACGCGCCGCTTTGATCGCCTTCCGGGTGGCGCGAAGCTGCACATGCAGTCGCTTTGCGCGCTGGCGCATTTCGATTTCAATCAGGCCGGGGCCTACGCCTACGAGCAGGCGCTACTGACGATCCGCCAGCTCAGGCTGCCGATGGCGGCGGTGGAGGAACAGTTCCGCCGGATGGTGTTCAACATCGTGGCGCGGAACCAGGATGACCACGTGAAGAACATCGCCTTCCTGATGAACCAGCAGGGCGAGTGGTCGCTGGCACCGGCCTTTGACGTGACCTACAGCTACAATTCGTCCGGTTCGTGGACTGCCACGCACCAGATGACGTTGAACGGAAAGCGTGACGGTTTTGTGCTAGAAGATTTTGAGGCGTGCGCTAAAGCGGCGGTGATGAAACGAGGTCGAGCCGAGAAGATCATCGCGGAAGTGCAGACGGCGGTGCAGCGCTGGCCGGAGTTTGCGGCGGAGGCGCGGCTCGCTGACGAATGGCGCGACAAAATCCAAAAGACGCACCGGCTGACTTTCCCGCAAAAATGAGCCTCAACGAATCCATTGTCGAAGACGCCGCGCTCGAATGGTTCGCGGAGCTGGGCTACTCCTGCCTGGGGGCAGAAGCCCTCACCCCAACCCTCTCCCAGGGTGAGAGGGAGTCTTACGGCGAGGTGGTGCTGGTGGGGCGGCTGCGTGAGGCCTTGCGGCGGCTGAATCCCACCATCCCCGAGGAGGCGAGGGAAGAGGCGATGCGTAAAGTCCTACGCATCGCCACGCCGTCACTGGTGCAGACCAACCGGGCGTTTCACAAAATGCTGCGCGATGGCATTCCCGTCGAATGCGTTCGACAGGAACCCTCACCCAGTGGGAGAGGGAGGAGCGAAGCGGAGGGTGAGGGTCAGAGGCGATGGGAAATCGTCCGTCTGATAGATTTCTCCGATGTGCGGGCGAACGATTGGCTGGCGGTGAACCAATTCACCGTGATCGAGGGCCAGCACAACCGGCGGCCGGACATCGTGGTCTTCCTCAATGGCCTGCCACTGGCCTTGATCGAACTGAAGAACGCCGCCGATGAGGACGCGACGATCTGGAGCGCCTACGCCCAACTGCAAACCTACAAGGCGGAGATTCCCAGCTTGCTCGCCTACAACGCCGCTCTGGTGGTAAGCGATGGCCTGCAAGCCCGCATGGGTTCGCTGACGGCCAATCAAGAGTGGTTCAAGGTATGGAGGGAAATCGATGCCGATTTACCTCCACCCTCACCCCAGCCCTCTCCCAGTGGGAGAGGGAAGACAAACTATCGGGGTGGGTTTGATTTTTCTGGGCTGACAGAGAAGGCGCGGGAGTTGAGGGGGAAGCAACCGCCTGCCGAGGAACTGCTTTGGGAATTGCTGCGGGATCGGCAGTTGGCGGGTGCGAAATTTCGGCGTCAGCACCCATTCGGGGAATACATCTGCGACTTCTTCTGCAACGAAGCAAAGCTCGTGGTGGAATGTGACGGCGAACCGCACTCTGAGGTCGCACGGACGAAGCACGATGCCAAGCGTGATGCTTACTTAAGGTCACAGGGTCTCACAGTCATCCGTTTCGAGAATCAGCGAGTGTTGAATGACGCCGATTCTGTCCTGTCCGAAATTGCAGCCCATCTTCCTTCTCCCACTGGGAGAAGGGCCGGGGATGAGGGGCAGCAGCCACCAAGGCAAAAAGCCACGCTCGAACTTCAAACTCTGATCTATGGCGTCTTCGACAAGGAACGCTTCCTCAAGCTGCTGCTACATTTCATCGTCTTCGAGGAGAACCCGGACACGGGAGCCATCCACAAGATCATCGCGGGCTACCATCAGTTCCACGCGGTGAACGCGGCCATCGAGGAAACGGTGCGTGCGAGCGGGATGACGGTCGAAAGCAGCGTGCTGCGCGAGGAACCGCCGGGCCGCCACTGGGCCGGGAAGATGCACGGCGGCAAGCCGGGCGACCGTCGCGCGGGCGTGGTCTGGCACACGCAGGGCAGCGGCAAGAGCTTCACCATGCTCTTCTTCGCCGCCCGCGTGATCCGCGAGCCGGCGATGCAGAACCCGACGCTGGTGGTACTGACCGACCGCAACGACCTCGACGACCAGCTTTTCGGCCAGTTCCAGCGCTGCGCGGACATCCTCGGCCAGACCCCTATTCAAGCGGCTGACCGGGCACATCTGCGGGAGCTTTTGAACCGGGCGAGTGGCGGAGTGATCTTCACGACGTTGCAGAAGTTCGCGCCGCTTGAACCCTCACTCCGGCCCTCTCCCAGCGGGAGAGGGAGCGAGCAATACCGAGGAGGTTTCGACTTCTCCGGTCTGAAGGCTGAGGCGCGGGAATTGAGGGCAAAGCAGACGGATGCCGAATCGCTGCTCTGGGAACTATTGAGGGATCGCAAACTCGCCGGGGCCAAGTTTCGCCGACAGCACCAGTTTGGCGAATACATCACCGACTTCTTCTGCAACGACGCGAAGTTGGTCGTGGAATGCGACGGGGCACCTCATGCCACGCCAGAACGGCGGAAGATCGATCAGAAGCGGGACGCCTACCTCAAGTCGCAAGGGCTGACAGTCCTTCGCTTCGAGAACAAGCGCGTGCTTGCCGATTCAGAAGCAGTTCTCGAAGAGATTGCCGGGCATCTCCCCTCTACCTCTGGGAGAGGGGCCGGGGGTGAGGGTGAAGGTGGCAAGGCAATATCCCTCAGGCGAAACATCATCGTGGTAGCGGATGAGGCTCACCGCAGCCAATACGACCTGATCGACGGATTGGCGCGGCACATGAGGGACACTCTCCCCAATGCCACCTTCATAGGCTTCACCGGCACGCCCATCGAGAAGACGGACGCGAACACGCGGGCGGTCTTTGGCGATTACATCAGCATCTACGACATCCAGCGCGCTGTTGCCGACAGGGCCACGGTGCCGATCTATTACGAGAGCCGCATCGCCAAGCTGGGGCTGAACGCCAGCGAGTTGCCGAAGCTCGACGCGGAGTTTGAGGAGATCACCGAAGGCGAGGAGCTGACCAAGAAGGAGAAGCTCAAGACCAAGTGGGCTGCGCTGGAGGCGCTGGTGGGGGACCCAAAACGCCTCGCGCTCATCGCCGCCGATCTGGTGGCGCACTTTGAGAAGCGCACGGAAGCGATGGACGGCAAGGCGATGGTCGTCTGCATGAGCCGCCGCATCTGCGTGGACCTTTACGAGGCGATCATCAAGCTGCGGCCCGACTGGGCCAGCGCGAAGGATGACGATGCCGAAGCGGAGAAGGGCAAGGCTTGCGTGGTGAAGGTGATCATGACCGGCAGCGCCGATGACGGCCCCGAGTGGCAGCCGCACATCCGCAACAAGGAGAAGCGCCGCGCCATGGCGAACCGCTTCAAGGATTCCAAGGACCCGTTCCGCATCGTGATCGTGCGCGACATGTGGCTGACCGGCTTTGACGCGCCCTGCCTGCACACGATGTATGCCGACAAGCCCATGCAGGGCCACGGCCTCATGCAGGCCATCGCCCGCGTGAACCGCGTCTTCCGCGACAAGCCGGGCGGCTTGGTGGTGGATTACCTCGGCCTCGCCGATCAACTCAAACACGCCCTCGCCAACTATACCGAAAGCGGCGGCAAGGGCGATCCCACCTACGACACCAAGCAGGCCATCGCCATCATGCTGGAGAAGCACGGCATCGCCTGCGACCTGCTGCACGGCAGCGATTGGAAGAAAGCCGTGGGCGACGGCAAGAGGACGCTCTTTGCCCTGCCTGCCCTGCAAGAGCACATCCTGGAACAGGAGGACGGCAAGACCCGCTGGAATCAGGTCATCACCGAGCTTTCCCGCGCCTTCGCCCTCTGCGCCGCCAGCGATGAGGCGACGGAGATTCGCGATGACGTGGCCCTTTTCCAAGCCATCCAGGCCGCGCTGAACAAGCAGAGCAGCAACAACCGCAAGACGCCCGAGCAGATCGACGCCGCCGTGCGCCAGCTCGTGAGCAAGGCCATCACGACCGACGGGCAGGTCATTGACGTGTTCACCGCTGCCGGATTGCCCAAGCCGGACATTTCCATTTTGAGCGATGGCTTCCTCGCCGAAGTGCGCGGCCTGAAGCACAAGAACGTCGCCGCCGAGCTGCTGGAGAAGCTGCTGAAGAACGAACTCAAGGTGCGCTCCAAGCGCAACCTCGTGCAGAGCCAGCTCTTTAGCGAGAAGCTCAAGAAGACGCTCAACGCCTACCACAACCGCGCCATCAGCACGATGGAGGTGATCGAGGAGCTGATCAAACTGGCCAAGGAACTCGACGCCGCCACCAAGCGCGGCGAAGACATGGGACTGACGGACGACGAGATCGCTTTTTATGATGCTTTGGCGGCCAATGAATCCGCCGTGCGGGCGATGGGCGATGACAAGCTCAAGGTCATCGCCGCCGAACTCATCACCCAAGTGCGCAAGAGCGTGACCATCGACTGGACGCTGCGCGAAGGGGCCCGAGCGAAGATTCGCGTGATGGTGAAGCGCATCCTGAACAAATACGGCTACCCGCCGGACTTGCAGGAGGATGCGGTGAAGACGGTGCTCCAGCAGGCGGAACTGCTCTGCGCGGAGTGGGTGTGATGGCAAACGCTGAATCAGAGAGGCATTAATTATTGATACATAACTGCTTTAATAACACATTTGAATTCAGCAAGCGCAATTATTGGCCCCGTATTTTGAAGCACTGGATTTGAAGGAGTTGCCGTGGTTTTATTGCTATGATACCAATATCCCCTAATTATTAGACTTTAGGTCGTGGCGGTAGCGTTTACTTGATCGCGCATCCACTGGTGAACGAGTGAGGCGACTTTGGAAGGTTCGCTCCAACCTCTGGCTACCGCGATCAGGTGATCTTCTAATTTTTCCAAACTTCCATAAATCCGGTTCACTGTTGGTGCCTTCGCCACCCGACCAAACCATTCCG
>JBIJCR010000169.1:0-2553 GCA_044344595.1 Terrimicrobiaceae bacterium | reverse complement strand
CAAGATGTCTCCCATTCACCACCACTTCGAACTCAGCGGGTGGAAGGAAAACACCGTTATCGTCCGTTTTTGGATTCTCTCGGTGCTCTTTGCCCTCCTCGGTCTGGCTACTTTGAAACTACGCTAAAATGATCTATAGCGGCAAAAAATCGGTTGTACTTGGTCTAGGACACAGTGGCGAGGCAGCCGCCGCCTTGCTGCGCGAAGAGGGGGCCGATGTGACCATTTGCGAATCCTTGGATAATCCGACCCTTCGTGAAAAAGCCGCTAAAATGGAGAAACAGGGAATCCGAGTTCTCCTCGGAAGTGCGGCTGATGAAGATCCATCGATCTACGATCTCGCAGTGCTGAGCCCTGGAATTGATCCCGCCGTCCCTCTTGTGCGGAATGTGATTAAAAAGAACATACTGCTGATCGGCGAACTGGAACTCGCATTTCAGGAATGCAGCTGCCCGGTTGTGGCTATTACGGGAACAAATGGAAAGACGACCACGACCGAACTCACCGAAAAGATTATCCGCGGTTGTGGCGTCCGGACCATGGCCAGCGGCAATATTGGCCTGCCTTTTGCGAGAGCTGTCCGACAGAGTCACCAACTGGATGTGATGATCCTGGAGGTGAGTTCCTTTCAACTTGAAACGATCCGCACCTTCCGTCCAAAAGTCGCCGCTTGGCTAAACCTTAGTCCAAACCACCTAGACCGTTATCCCCGCATTCAGGAATACCGCGCGGCGAAGCTCAGGATTTTTGAAAACCAAACGGCGGACGATGTGATTGTGGTGAACGCACTGGCCGACCTCCCGACACTTCCGGCGAAGAGAATCTCGTTCAGCGCGACAGATCCGAATGCGGATTTCACGCTCCGAGGAAGCGAGATTTTCTTTCAAGGCAAGCGCCTGCTTGACCAATCCGATACGCGCCTGCCCGGTGTTCACAATGCAGAAAACATCATGGCCGCACTCGGGATGGGTCTCGGTATGAATCTCGATCTGGAAGATCTTGTTCAGGCAATCGCCAACCACACGCCTCCAGTGCACCGCTGCGAATTTGTACGGGATCTCGATGGGGTGCGCTGGATTAACGACTCCAAGGCCACCAACCTCGATGCCATGGAGAAGGCAATCCTCTCGCAAGATCGTCCGATTATCCTTATCGCTGGAGGAAAGGACAAAGGCGTGGAATTCGATGACAATGCAGACCTCGTCCGCGAAAAAGTCCGCGCCGCTGTGCTCATCGGTGAGATGAAGGAGCGCATTGCCTCATCCTGGAAAGATACGGAGTGCCACACGACGGCGAGCATAGAGGAGGCCGTTAACAAGGCCCACTCTCTCGCACAGGCGGGTGATGTCGTTCTTTTTTCCCCGGGGACTTCATCATACGACATGTTCCGCAACTACGGGGAGCGTGGAAATATTTTTAAAACTCTCGTTCAAAATCTCAAAAACCATCCATCCAACACACCATGATGTTCAAAAAAAACACCACTGCTCCGCGCCGTCCCACACGGCGATTGGTTCCAAGAAAAACAATCCACGCCAGAGCGGCTACGAGCCGTGAAGAGGTTGAGGAATATGAAAGCGAGTCGGAGCCAAGCATGAAGCTATCACAGGCTTTCATTGTGGTTCTTGTTCTCCATGTCGTTGCCGTCGGGGGCATCTATGGGTTCAATCAATTAAAGGAGAAACCGGCACGCCCAGCCGCTGCGAAAGCAGAAAGCCCCGAAGCCGCAGCCCCCGCCGCTGTGACTGAAAAAAAAGCCGACTCCGTCGCGAAGGCAGAATCAGCGAAGACTGCAAAATCCCAAGAGACACAGACCACCTACACAGTGGTGGCCGGTGACACACTGCGCCGCATCGCCTCAAAATTTAACACAAGCATCGAGTCACTCGAAAAGGCGAACAACCTCACCAGCACATCCATTCTCAAAGTTGGACAAACGCTGGTCATCGGGTCGCCCGCCAAATCTGCCACCGCTGCGCCGCACTCAGCGGAATCCATAGCCAAAGCTCCACCCGCACCGGCAGTCGTCGCAAAAGCCCCACCAGTAAAAGCTCCTGCCGGGCAGGAAAAAGCCGAGGCTAAACCGCTTGCCCCCCTCCAAACCAGCGAAGAGAAATCCTATGTCGTCGCCAAAGGAGACAATCCCTACTCGCTGGCTAAGAAATTCAACATCAGCCAGGCGGCCTTGATGAAGGCAAACAACATCGACGACCCAAAAAAGCTCAAAATCGGTCAGAAGCTCATCATTCCTTAAGCCCAAGAACGCAACACACGATCTCAAAGTTATAGCGATGCACAGAAACGCAATCTATGTCCTGACCTTGTCCGTGGCAGGCCTTATAGCCTTGGGGTTGGTGATGTTGTTCAGCACGAGCGCGTTTGCAGAGGAAAGCCACTCGGACATATATTTCTTCGTAAAACGCCAAGGCATGTGGCTATGTGTTGGGCTTGTTGTGGCAATCGTAGCGTCGTTCGTGAACTACCATTTCTGGGTCAAATACTGGTGGGCATTCTTTGCTGCCGCCGCACAACTTCTAGTTCTCTGCTTCATCC
>JBIJCR010000077.1:0-11243 GCA_044344595.1 Terrimicrobiaceae bacterium | reverse complement strand
TGTCGTGCAGCCCTGTGAGCTTGCCAAGATAGCCTCTATTTTTTTTCTAGCCTGGTGGTTCTCCCGAACCGATATCAGCTTCTCCGCCTTCACTACAGGGCTCGTTTTTCCAATTGGAATCTTAAGCATTCTCATGGGACTAATCGTCCTTGAAGTGGATATAGGAAACACAGCGCTCATCGGAGGAACTGCAGTAGCCGTCCTCTTCATCGCCGGAGCCGCCCTGCGCTGGCTTGGAACACTCATATGCTGCGGACTTGGCGGAATTTTTATCGTCGCGATGAACGTGTCGGAACGACAAGGACGCCTGCTGGCATTCCTACATCCTGAAAAATACAGCCTCGGCGAGGGACTCCAACAATGGCAGGCGCTCATCGCCTTCGGATCTGGTGGAGTGGATGGCCTGGGACTCGGTGAGGGACGCCAGAAAATGCTTTACCTGCCCTACGCTCACACCGATTTCATTTTTCCGATGATTGGTGAGGAACTGGGCCTCTATGCAACGCTCCTCACCGTGTTCGCCTACCTTCTCATTTGCCTCTGCGGGTCCTTAGTCGCTTCTAATGCCAAAGACGATGTCGGCCGCCTGCTTGGTATCGGAGCAGTGATCATGATCACTCTTCAGGCATGCGTGAATATCGGCGTAACCACATCGCTTCTTCCGAACAAAGGCATGCCACTGCCATTCATAAGTTATGGCGGGTCCAACATGGTGGTCTGCCTATTTCTCATCGGCCTTCTGGTAAACATACACCGACAGGGACGACCACTCGTCTCCCATTTAGCTCCCGCGCTTACACGTCCGCATTTCGAGCCTCGCATATGACAGACCAAAAACCATTCCAAGCAATTATTGCCTGCGGCGGCACAGGCGGGCACCTTTTCCCAGGCCTTGCCGTCGCGGAGTCGCTCCACGAGCGCGGTCATGAAGTTTTACTGCTTGTATCGGAAAAAGAAATAGATGCCATCGCACTCAAAGCACACCCCCAATTCCGTGCTGAAAAGCTCCCATCAGTCGGGATGCCAGCCATGCTTCTCTCACCGGCATTCGTGGGATTCCTTCGCCGCTGCTGGGACAGCTACCGCCAATGCCGTGAAATTTATCGAAGATACCGCCCCTCCGTGGTTCTCGGAATGGGCGGATTTACATCCACCGCACCAATTCTCGCGGCGCGGATGCAGGGCCTGCCTTGCTTCATTCATGAATCCAATGCCATTCCAGGCCGGGCAAATCGCTTGGCCGCCAAGTTTGCATCCTGCGTTCTTCTTGGCTTCGAAGATTGTCGACACAAATTTCCCGGAGCGGACTGTATCTTCACAGGCACACCAGTGCGAAAAAACTTAGGCCAACCGATGGCTCGAGGCGAAGCAATGAGGGTTTTTGGCCTTGATTCCACACGACCCACGGTCCTCGTCACCGGAGGCAGCCAGGGCGCGAGCGGAATCAACCAAATTCTCTTCCGCACAGCCCCGCTTCTTGCACAATCTGGCGTCCAGATCATTCATTTAACTGGTAAAAACGACGACCGTCTGGCTGCTGCGAACTACCAACGCGATGAAATACCCCATTATGTCGCGCCATTCCACCACCGCATGGAAGAGGCCTACTCAGCAGCTGATTTGGTGATTTCACGAGCAGGTGCATCAAGCCTCAGCGAATTGTCTCAATTCGGCCTGCCCTCCATCCTGATCCCCTACCCCCATGCAACGGATGATCACCAAAAAGCAAACGGGGAGATTTATGTGCGAACCGGGGCATCCGTGATGACCGAGGAAAAAGACATGGTTCCCGAGATCTTTGCTGCGACGGTTTCAAATCTTTTGAACGATCCAATGCGCCGTACGTCGATGGCAGCCGCCGCAAAAAAGCTGATACCGGAGTCGGCAGCAAAGAACGTCGCCGATGTTATGGAAAGAGCGGTGAGGGAAGGCGTCAAATGACAGCATCCGAATTGCACGAAGCCCTGAGATCAGCAACGCCGAAGCACATTCACCTGATCGGGGTGGCGGGATCTGGAATGAGCGGCATCGCCGCCTTGTTGCTTGGACTCGGACACAAAGTGAGCGGATCTGACAAGGTTCATACCACCGAGGTCGGACGCCTCATCAAAAAGGGTCTTCATTTCCACTGCCCCCATTCGTCGGAATGCGTACACGACGCCGATGTTGTTATCTACTCGTCCGCAATCAAATCCGGAAATCCCGCCTACGATGAAGCCGTGCGACTCGAACTGCCTCTGGCGCGCCGGGCTGACGCTCTGGCCGCGATCATGGACTCCAAAAAAGGAATCGTGGTCTGTGGCATGCACGGCAAAACAACCACCTCCGCCATGACGGCCCATGTCCTGCGGGCTGGAGGATTCAAGCCCTGCCACTATGTGGGAGCTGAAATTCCGATTTTGGGAACAAATGCGCGATGGGACTCCGAAGGCGAATGGTTCGTGGCCGAGGGCGATGAGAGCGACGGCACACTCATCAATTACCATCCCGAGCATGCCATCGTACTCAACATCGAGCCGGAACACTTGGATTTTTACAAAGATCTCGCTGCTATCGACGCCGTTTACAACCGCCTCATCAAACAGACATCGGGCCAAGTTTTCTTCTGCGCTGATGATGAGGGGGCACGGCGCGTCTGCGCATCGCATGCCCATGCAGTTTCCTACGGTCTTGGGGCTGAAGCAAATTACCGAATTACAAACCTCGCCACGGAAAATTTCAAATCCCGCTTCACAGTCAACAAAGATGGAAAAATGCTCGGCAAAGTCGTGCTGAACATTCCCGGCGCCCACAATGCGGTAAATGCACTGGCCACAATTGCTTTAGCTTACGAAATCGGACAGTCTTTCGAATCCATCGCCGCCGCGCTCGAGAGCTTCCGTGGTGCCAAGCGTCGCTTCGAAATCATGTATGAATCGCCGCGTCAGACCATTGTTGACGACTATGGGCACCATCCCACGGAGATTGCCGCCACACTCGCCACTGCGCGAACCGGCGGCCACGCACGGGTGATTGCGATGTTCCAACCCCACCGCTACACGCGTACAAAAGCGCTGAAGAACGAATTTGCAAAAGCCTTCGCGCTAGCGAATCATGTTTTTGTCTCCGATATCTACCCCGCGAGTGAAAAACCGATTCCCGGCATTTCGGGCCAGACGATTGTAGATGCCATGCTCGCCGCCGGACATGCATCCGCTATCCACGTGCCAGAGATTTCGCGCATCCACGAAGTCGCCGCCTCTGTGGTCGAGGATGGCGACCTGATCCTGAGCCTCGGAGCTGGGAATATCCACGAGGCTGGACAGCGACTCGTTCAAGATCTCAAAATGCGCGATACCCTTCAGCAAGTGATTGGGGCCGGACGCATAAAACTTTACGAACCTCTCTCCAAACACACGACCATGAAAATTGGTGGCCCCGCACAGTTCTGGATTGAGCCGGAAAGTGAGGAGGGCTTCGCCGACCTTGTGCGGTATTGCTTTGATGAGAATATCCCCCTCATGGTCATGGGCCGCGGCTCAAATCTTCTTGTTCGCGATGGCGGCATCCCCGGAGTAGTTGCACACCTTTCGCGCGGTGACTTTCAGCGGCATGAAGTAAATGGAACAGAGATTACGGCGGGTGTGGGTGTGAAATTCAAACAACTCAGTGCACTGGCACGATCGGCAAATATCGCTGGGTTTGAATGGATGGAAGGAATTCCGGGAAACCTTGGTGGAGGCTTGCGGATGAATGCCGGTGCCATGGGCATTCAAACATTTGATCAGGTCGTCAAGCTTCGCTTCTGCGACCAAGATGGTAACATATTCACCCGCACCCCTTCCGAAATAGACATACACTACCGCAGCGTTCCCATTCTCCGCACAAACTATGCGCTCTCAGCGGTTATTGCCGGCAAACCCGGCACACAAGCCGAGATCGATGCAGCGATAGCGGAGTCTCTCACTAAGCGCCGTTCAAGCCAACCTGTAGCAGCGAGCGCGGGGTGCATTTTCAAAAACCCATCAACAATTCCTGCGGGCAAACTCATAGAGGAACTCGGCCTTAAAAACTTTTCCGTTGGTGGAGCCCGCGTTTCCGAAATTCACGGGAATTTCATCGTTAACGATGGCGGAGCAACCTCTACGGATGTTATGACCTTGATAAAAGAAATCCAGACTGCTGCTGAGCGAACACGCGGCATCCGTCTTGAAACCGAGGTTCAAATTGTGGGTATAGATTTATGAAGCAAAAGCATTGTGGCATTCTGAGAGACAAAACCGTTGGCCTTCTCATGGGAGGGCCAGGCAAAGAGCGCGATGTTTCACTCCGCTCAGGAGCCGCTGTTGCGAAAGCACTCCGAGCCGCAGGAGCGCGGGTCGAAGAGATTGATATCAGAACGCCCGATATCACCCTACCCGATTCTATAGACCTCGCATTCAACATCATTCACGGCACTTTTGGTGAGGATGGCCAACTACAGTCTCTCCTCCATGATCGCGGCATATCATACACAGGCGAAGGAATCGAAGGCAGCCGTTTGGCATTCGACAAAATCCTATCAAAAAAAGCCTTTGACCGCGCGCGAGTGCCAACTTCCAAATGGGAAAAAATCCGCCGAGGCGAGGCCCCAAGCCTCCCATTGCCTTATGTCGTGAAAGCTCCACGCCAGGGTTCCAGCGTGGGGGTGCACATCATCTCTGATTCCACTGCGCTCCCAGCCGCGCTGGAGGATTGCTTCCAATATGGCGAGGAAGTGCTCATCGAAAGCTTCTTCTCAGGCAGGGAACTGACCGTCGGAATCCTTGGCGGAGAGGCGCTGCCGGTTGTCGAAATCATTCCCCGCGATGGCTTCTACGATTACGACCACAAATACACCAGCGGAGCGTCCGAATACTTCGTTCCGGCTCCTCTGACAGAGGCCCAAGCAGCCAGCGTGCAGTCCACCGCCTGCGCGGCACACAGCGCTCTTGGACTTGAGGTTTACTCCCGTGTGGACATCCTGCTCGCGCCGGACGGCTCGATGAGTGTTTTGGAAATCAATACAATCCCCGGCATGACCGAGTTGAGCCTGCTGCCCAAGGCGGCAGCCGTGGCGGGACTCGACTTCCCATCCCTCTGCGAGGAAATCGCCGGACTATCACTTGCGAAGAAGAAGCCGTGATGAAATCAGCCTCCGCCACAAAGAAACGAACGCCGAACGGGGTGCACTACCTGAATGTGAAGATGCGTGCCCGCACAGCGCAGAGGAAACGCCAGCGCCTGATTGGGCAACTCTGCGCGCTGACGCTCATCGTGGCCGTGGCTTGTGGGCTCATCTGGTTCGGACTCAACAAGGCCCTGGATAAATTCTTTTTCTCCAATCCCGCCTACAACCTCTGCGAACTCACACTCGAACTCGACGGCGTCATGACGCAAGAGGACCTGCTTGCGGAGACCGGAATCCAAACCGGCGACAACATCTTTCGCATCGATATTGCAGGCATCGACCACAAACTTCGCGAAATCCCGATGGTTGCGGATGTTTCCATTGAACGCATTATGCCCGGCCGCATTGAAATCGCGCTCACCCGCCGGATTCCTGTTGCTTGGGTTTCGAAGTCCTCTGATTCCTCGGTTGATTACGATCCAAGCTCCATGCTGCTTGTGGACGAATCCGGATTCCTCATGAAGCCGCGGCTTCTTCAACAAGAATACCACCAACTTCCGATCATCTACGGTGTGAAGGTAGAAAAAATCCAAGAAGGCAGCCTTCTCGAAGGGGATGATTTGAAAAATGCCCTGACACTCCTGCGGGAGGCCCGGGACCAAGAGAAATCCCTGCTTGTTATACGCTCGTTGAACATCACCAAAGGCTACTGCATCGATGCCCTGACCGACCAAAATGCACGGGTAAAATTTGCTTCCGGCGACTTCCCCACCCAGTTGATGAAACTCCAGCGCTTGCTTGAGCACTGCCGCGACACCGGACGCGAGATCGAATCCGTGAACCTCATGGTAGCCAAAAACACCCCCGTCAAATTTGTCATGGCTGCACCACCGGAACCCGTTTCAGAGAAGCAAAAGTCGATCCCTCAAAAATCCAAACCCAAGAAAAACTGATGGCCCGCGAAAAAATTCATGTTGGTCTGGAAATCGGAACCACCAAGGTATGTGCTGTCGTGGCGGAGTGCCATCGCGACGGGGAAATGCGGATTTTGGGCGTGGGAGAAAGTCCATCGCGTGGGGTGCGAAAAGGTGAGATTGTTGATTTCAAAAACGCCACCCAGTGCGTTCACGACGCCTTGGCTGATGCCGAAGACCGCAGCGACCATGAGATCAAAGGCGTCTGGCTGGCCATTTCGGGCAGCCATATCAAGAGCTTCAACAACCGCAGTTCCGTGACCCTGCCGGAGGAATCCACCATCACGGCCAAGGAAATAGAAAGCGTGGAATTTAAAGCCAAGGAGGCCGGCATTCCGAAGGAGGATGTGATTATCCACTCCGTCATCCAACGCTACTATGTCGATGGACAGGAAGGCGTCATCGATCCTCACGGTATGATGGGAACCAAGCTGGATGCCGATTTTCACATCATCCACGGTGTGACGAACCGCATTCAGAACGCGATCCGCTGCGTCCGTGAATTTGATATCGATGTCGAGGACATCGTGGTGAACTCGGTCGCCTCCGCACAGGTGGTCTTGGACGAGCAACAGAAACAGGCCGGAGCCGTGCTCATCGACATCGGCGGCGGCGTGACCGACTACATCGTTTACAAAGACGGGGCGGTTTGCCACAGCGGAGTCATCGCCATCGGCGGCGATCACATCACCAATGATCTCTGCATCGGCCTACGCATCCCGATCGCCCGCGCCGAGAAACTCAAAATCGAGGAAGGGTCGGCCATCACTGAAAACATTTCCGCGAATGACAGAATCACGCTCAAGAACGACACGGGCTTTTCCGGCAGGGACATCGACCGTCTCATGCTGAACATGATCATCAAATCACGCCTTGAGGAACTCTTCGGCATTCTGCGCAAGCGCATTCAAGAGATCGTTCCGGAACACCTCCTCGGAGCAGGCATCCTTCTCACAGGCGGCTGCAGCCTCCTTCGCGGAATCCGCGAGGCGGCGGAATCCGTGTTTCCAGGAACGCCGGTGTATCTGGCGCATGCGCAATCGGTGTCGGGTCCGATGTCGGCTTTTGAGAACCCTCAACTCTCCACATGCATCGGCGCAGCGAAATATGCCCAGGCGGTGCACGCAGAGATGCCTGACGAGTCGATCCTGGACCGCGTGAAGGGCTTTTTCAGAGGCAGATTCTGATTTTTCTATGATTACCTATCCCCGTTGGCTTGATCGTGGCACCGGCAAGGAACCGGTTCTCAGACTCCTCGGCATTGGCAATGCCGGGGTTAACATCGCAGACCGCATTGCCGTCCGAGCGTCCCTGCCTCTCGAAACGGTAGCGCTGAACTCGGACCAGCAATCGCTCAACGCTTCAGTGGCTTCCCGAAAAACGGCGCTTGGCCCGATGACAACCCACGGCCTGGGAGCCGGGGGCGATCCCGAAATGGCACTTGAGGCTGCTCGCGAATCCATGAGCGAACTTCGCCAGTCGGTCGAGGGTGCCGATGTCGTTTTTCTTTGCGCGGGTCTAGGTGGAGGAACAGGTAGCGCAACGACCCCTCAACTCGCCGAATTGGCGCGTGCCAACGGGTCGCTTGTGATCGCCGTGGTAACGACTCCGTTTCAGTTCGAAGGACGCCGCCGTTCTCAGCAGGCGCAGGAGGCCATGCAAGGCATCGCCCGCCATGCAGATGCTATCGTGCATTTTGAAAACGATCGCATGGCGGAGATCACCGCTCCACGCACCGAGGCGGAAGAGACATTCGCTGCGTGCGACAATATTCTCTTCCAATCGGTGGCATCGCTCACTCGCCTCATTTCCTGTCCCGGCCCGATGGCGGTGGCTGTGCCCGACCTGCTTGGCGTTCTCCGCAGCGGAGGCGGCGCCTTTTTGTTCGGCAGCGGAGAAGCAGATGGCGGAAACCGTGCCCACGAGGCTCTCGAGCAGGCGCTCCGAAGCCCTCTTCTCGACCGGGGACGCCTCCTCCACGATGCCAAGAAGGTGCTTGTCCACCTTTCAGGCCCACGCTCGCTCACTTTCGCGGAAGTGGCCGCCATCATGCAGCAGATTTCGAAAAATACCGCTCCCTCATCCCTTCTCCACCTCGGAGTGAGTGTGGCGCGTGATGATTCCGCGCCGCTCATTGTCACGCTCATCGGGCACTGCGGCACGGCAGCACAGGTCGAGGCAGCAGCACCGATTCCGGCAGCGGAGCCAGTGAGAGCCACCCCACCCACCTTGTTTGCGGAGGAAGCCATTCAATCCACCCCGCCCCCTTCGACACACGCCGAGCCGAAAACGGCGGCACCAAAGGTGAAGCAAGAAAATCTTCCGCTCGAACCAATCGCTCGTGGACGGTTTGAGAAAGTCGAGCCGACCATCGTGGAAGGTGAGGACTTGGATGTTCCCACCTTCCTGCGCCGGAAGCTGAAAAAATAAAGCCCAGCAGCCTTATTCCACCGTCACGCTCTTGGCGAGATTGCGGGGCTTGTCCACATCGCACCCAAGCTCCACCGCAATGTAGTAGGCAAGCAATTGCAATGGAATGACGCTCAGAATCGGAGACAGATAGTGCGGGGCATCAGGTATCAGGATCACATCGTCGCAGATTTTTTTCAGCGCGGTGTCGCCCTCTGTCCCAATCGCGATGACCGGACCTTTGCGGGCTTTGACCTCCTCGATGTTGCTTATGTTTTTTTCAAAAACCGCATCTTGGGGAGCGATGAAGAGCGAGGGCGTCTCCTCTGTGATGAGTGCGATCACGCCGTGTTTGAGTTCGGCGCTTGGATAGCCCGAAGCCGAGATGTAGCTGATCTCTTTCAGCTTGAGCGCGCCTTCCAGAGCGATCGGGTAGTGCGCTTGGCGCCCCATGAAGAGGAAATTTTTCGCATGAGCGTATTTTTTAGCAATTGTGGCGACGTGCGTCTCCAACTCAAGAGTGCGCGCTACGAGGTCGGGCAATTTTTCCATCTGAGAAATCATATCGCGCCCCTCGCTGTGCGAAAGGTGGCGAATGCGTCCCAAAAGAAGACCGAGCAACGTAAAAATCGTCAACTGTGAGGTGAAGGATTTCGTGGCGGCAACGCCAATCTCCGGCCCCGCATGCATGTATACACCGCCGTCGCTTTCGCGAGCGATCGTGCTGGCGACATTGTTACAAATTCCAAGCGTTCGATGTCCTTTACGCTGGCTCTCTCGCAGGGCGGCGAGGGTGTCAGCCGTTTCCCCGCTTTGGCTGATGACAAACGCAAGCGTGTCGCGCTGGAGTGGGATATTGCGGTAACGAAATTCGCTGGCAAACTCGCACTCAACGGGAATATGCGAAAGCGACTCGATAATGTATTCACCAGTCAGGGCGGAATGGAAGGCGGTTCCACAGCCCGCAAGCACAATACGATCCACCGCCCGCAGCTCCGAGTTCGTCATATTAAGCCCGCCGAGCTTGGCTGTAGCCTCTTCGAGTGAAAGTCGCCCACGCATGGCATCACGAACGGTATTCGGTTGCTCATGGATTTCCTTGAGCATGTAGTGGGGGTATTTCCCCTTGTCCACCGACGAGGCATCAAACTCGACCCGGCTTATTTGAAAGCCAGCTCCGCCGCCCGAGACTGTTGAAATCTCAAATCCTCCGGACTGGATCGCGACGATTTCGTAGTCGTTGAGGTAGACCACATCGCGTGTGTGAGCCACGATTGCACTGACATCACTGGCCAAGAAGTGTTCATCCTTGCCAATGCCCAGCACGAGAGGACTTCCACGCCGCGCGCCGACGATGACACCCGGAATATCCGCATGTACGACCGATATGCCGTAGGTCCCAATAACTTGGCGCAGGGCAGTTCGAACGGCCTCGACCAGCGCGCCTTTATCCTGCGTGGCAGACTGGTCAAACGCCTCGCCGATGAGATGGGCCAAGACCTCTGTATCTGTTTGCGAGTGGAATTCATGGCCCCGTTCAATCAGTTGCTCACGAAGAGTCTGGTAGTTTTCAATAACGCCATTGTGAACGAGGTAAAGACGCCCAGAGCGGTCCGAGTGGGGGTGTGCGTTTTCGCGGGTCACCGCGCCATGAGTCGCCCAGCGAGTGTGACTGATGCCGACTTGACCCGAAACGGGATTTTTTTCGATCTCGTCAGCCAGATTGGCGATACGGCCAACAGCTTTTCTGACATCAATACGCCCCGGTTGAAGCAATGCCACGCCAGCGGAGTCGTATCCACGATATTCCAAGCGACGCAGGCCATCGAGAAGAACAGGGAGAGCGTTTAAGGATCCTATGTAAGCTACAATTCCACACATAAAAGCAACGTGACAAAAGGAAGGGTATGACGCAAGGATTAGCCCTGCCATGACAGTCCAACCGTCCTCCTCTTTCAAGTCCGACACGCTGGCCATCATCATGGGCGGCGGCGCCGGCACACGACTCTTCCCTCTTACCAAGGAGCGTTCGAAGCCTGCCGTTCCGCTCGGTGGCAAATACCGGTTGGTGGACATTCCAATCAGCAACTGTCTGAACTCGGGACTGCGTGGCATTTACATCCTCACCCAATTCAACAGCGCTTCGCTCCACAGCCACATCAACGAAAGCTATAAATTCGACAACTTCACCCCCAGCTTTGTTGAGATCCTTGCTGCACAGCAAACTCCTGAGGGTGCTCACTGGTATCAGGGTACGGCAGATGCAGTCCGACAAAACCTGCGATATTTTCTCGAGCACAGTTGCAAATATTTTATCATCCTGAGCGGCGACCAGCTTTACCGGATGGATTACCGCGAGATGATCCGCCAACACATCGATTCTGGAGCAGACCTCACAATTGGAACGATTCCGGTCGATCGCAAGGCGGTGCCCGGATTCGGCATCATGGCAACGGACAGTGAACGGCGCATCACACGCTTTGTGGAGAAACCCAAGGATCCGGCTGTCATCGACTCCCTGCGGATTCCCGGCAGGCTTCTAGGCGAAATCGGGCACTCTCCGGAAGAGGTACTCTTCCAGGCCTCGATGGGGATTTATGTTTTTAACCGCGAGGCGCTGGTCTCGAGTCTCGATAATAATCTTGTGGACTTCGGAAAAAATATCATTCCCGCAGCCATCGAGCATCGCAAGGTCATGGCACACATTTTTGAAGGCTACTGGGAGGACATCG